>NZ_JBVHLU010000182.1:0-12068 GCF_055558835.1 Embleya sp. NPDC025285 | reverse complement strand
TCTTTCCTCTTTTTTTTTTTTTTTTTTTTTTTCCCCCCCCCCCCCCCCCCCCCCCCCCCCCCCCCCCCCCCCCCCCCCCCCCCCGGCCTGGCAGGGTTGATCCGAGTCTTCGGCATCGGCGATCGACGGCGACGCGTCGATCACCGATGGCCGATGTCAGTAGCGGTAGGCGTCCGTCTTGTACGGGCCCTCGACCTTGACGCCGATGTAGGCGGCCTGCTCCTCGGTGAGCGTGGTGAGCTTGACGCCCAGCGCGTCCAGGTGCAGCCGCGCGACCTTCTCGTCCAGGTGCTTGGGCAGCACGTAGACGCCGACCGGGTACTCCTCGGGCTTGGTGAACAGCTCGATCTGCGCGATGGTCTGGTTCGCGAAGCTGTTGGACATCACGAAGCTCGGGTGACCGGTCGCGTTGCCGAGGTTGAGCAGACGGCCCTCGGACAGCACGATCAGCTTCTTGCCGTCGGGGAAGGTCCAGGTGTGCACCTGCGGCTTGACCTCGTCCTTGACGATGCCCGGGATCCTGGCCAGACCGGCCATGTCGATCTCGTTGTCGAAGTGGCCGATGTTGCCGACGATCGCCTGGTGCTTCATCCGCTGCATGTCGGACGCCATGATGATGTTGAAGTTGCCGGTGGTGGTGACGAAGATGTCACCGATCTCGACGACCTCGTCCAGCGTGGTGACCTGGTATCCGTCCATCGCCGCCTGGAGCGCGCAGATCGGGTCGACCTCGGTGACGATCACCCGGGCGCCCTGGCCGCGCAGCGACTCGGCGGAACCCTTGCCGACGTCGCCGTAGCCGCACACGACCGCGACCTTGCCGCCGATCAGCACGTCGGTGGCCCGGTTGATGCCGTCGATCAGCGAGTGGCGCACGCCGTACTTGTTGTCGAACTTGCTCTTGGTGACCGAGTCGTTGACGTTGATCGCCGGGAAGAGCAGCGAACCGGCCTGGAACATCTCGTACAGGCGGTGCACACCGGTGGTGGTCTCCTCGGTGACGCCCTTGATGCCGGGAGCCATCGCGGACCACTTGCCGGGGTTCTCCGCGAAGGTCGCGCGCAGCAGCGCCAGGAAGACCGTGTACTCCTCGGAGTCGGCGTCGGTCGCGTCCGGGACGGCGCCGGCCTTCTCGAACTCGACGCCCTTGTGCACGAGCATCGTGGCGTCGCCGCCGTCGTCCAGGATCATGTTCGGGCCGTCATGGCCCGGCCAGTTCAGCGCCTGCTCGGTGCACCACCAGTACTCCTCCAGCGTCTCGCCCTTCCAGGCGTAGACCGGTACGCCGCGCGGGTCCTCGGGGGTGCCCTCGGGGCCCACCGCGATGGCCGCGGCGGCGTGGTCCTGGGTGGAGTAGATGTTGCAGGACACCCAGCGCACCTCGGCGCCGAGCGCGACGAGCGTCTCGATCAGCACGGCGGTCTGCACGGTCATGTGCAGCGAGCCCATGATCCGGGCGCCGGCCAGCGGCTGCGACGCGGCGAACTCGCGACGGATCGACATCAGTCCGGGCATCTCGTGCTCGGCGAGGGTGATCTCCTTGCGACCGAACGCGGCGAGGGAGAGGTCGGCAACCTTGAAGTCGCCTTCGAGCTGCGAAGCCATGTTTTGGATCCTCTGCGGAGGGAGTGGATGGGACTGGAGACACACCGGTGCCGCGGGCGCCGATGCCGTGCCATCCAGTCGGACACTTCTGTGCCTACGGGTCGCGGACCCGACCGCCCTCTGCAGCGACTGTCGTTGTGCGCCAACGACGTTAACACCTCAGTCGCCGCTCACGTGCGGTCCCTTGCCCCCCGGCGTGGCCTCGATGTCCGCGCCGCGCACGGCCTCCTCGGCGCGGTAGATGTCCGGCTCGAGGTAGATCACCCGGGCGATCGGCACGGCCGCGCGGATGCGCTCCTCGGCGGCGTCGATGGCCCGGGCCACCTCGGCCGCGGTCTCGTCGTGGCGGACCGCGATCTTCGCGGCGACCAGCAGCTCCTCCGGGCCCAGGTGCAGCGTGCGCATGTGGATGAGCCGCTCGACGTCGGGGCCGGCCACGATGGCCGCCTCGATCTCCCGGACCGTCTCCACGCCGGCCGCCTCGCCCAGCAGCAGGCTGCGGGTCTCCATGGCGAGCACGATGGCGATCAGCACCAGCAGGATGCCGATGCACAGCGTGCCGATCCCGTCCCAGACGCCGTTGCCGGTGACCACCGCGAGGCTGACCCCGCCCAGCGCCAGTATCAGGCCGATCAGCGCGCCGAGGTCCTCCAGGAGCACGATCGGCAACTCGGGCGACTTGGCCCGGCGGATGAACTGCGGCCAGGTCAGCGCGCCTCGGTGCAGGTTGGACTCCTGGATCGCGGTGCGGAACGAGAAGGTCTCCAAAATGATCGAGAAGACCAGTACGCCGACCGCCCAGTACCAGCTCTTCAACTCGTGCGGGTGGGCGATCTTCTCGTAGCCCTCGTAGATCGCGAACATGCCGCCGACCGAGAACAGCACGATCGAGACGAGGAAGCCGTAGATGTAGCGCTCGCGGCCGTAGCCGAAGGGATGCTCGGGCGTGGCGTCGCGTTGCGAGCGTTTGCCGCCGACCAGGAGCAGGATCTGATTGCCCGAGTCGGCGAGCGAGTGCACGCCCTCGGCCAGCATCGAAGAGGACCGGGTGAAGGCGAAGGCCACGAACTTGCCCACCGCAATCCCCAGGTTGGCCGCCAGTGCCGCGACGACCGCCTTGGTTCCGCCACCCGCGCTCATAGGTCGACTCCCACCCGTTGGTTGACCACTGTCGTCATCGCCGGTCACTGTCCTTGTCGGCCGCCTGCCGCCGTTCGTCGGCGATCAGTGTGCCATCGGGCACCCGCCTACCCCGGGAGGCTTGCGATATCGGTATCCGGCGTCGATCGGCCGGCGGGACTCGTATCGGCGCGCGCGGCTCGGTCGGTGCGCGGCTCGATCGGTCGGCGCGGCTCGATCCGTCGGAGCGGGTCAATCGGTCGACGCGGCTCGGGAGCACGGGACGGTGGCCCGGAAGACCAGGCCGTCGGCGCCGTCGACGGTGACCGCGACCGCGGGTTCACCCGCCCGGATGTAGATCGATTGGCCGCGCGCCAGGTCGAGCACCTCGCCGTCGGCGCCGGTGGCGGTCGCGGTGCCGCGCACACACAGCAGGATCTGCGGGCCGGCGGTGTCCAGGAGGTAGGGCTCCGGGGTCCCGGTCGAACGCAGACGGGAGAGCCGGAAGTCGGTGACCGGGGTCGCGTAGACCTCCTCGGCCTGGTCGACCTCGGTCGGCTCGGGGCTCAGGATCTCCACCGGACCGGCCCGGAAGGCCATGATCCGCAGCAGCTCGCCGACGTCGATGTGCTTGTCGGTCAGCCCGCAGCGCAGCACGTTGTCCGAGTTGGCCAGGATCTCGACCACGACCCCGTGCAGGTAGGAGTGCGGCATGCCGGCCGCGAGGAAGACCGCCTCGCCCTCGCGCAGCCGGATGTGGTTGAGCAGCAGCGCCACCGCGACGCCGGGGTCGCCCGGGTGGCGCTCGGCCAGACCCGCGACCGCGGCGCAGGCCTCCGCGTACGGCGATCCGTTCGAGGCCAGTCGGCGGCAGGCCGCGGCGACCGCGTCCACCACGCCGGTGCGCAGTCGCGCGGGCAGCATCAACACGTGCGTGGTCGCCGCGCGCAGCGCCGCCTCCTCGTCCGGGTCGCGCAACGCGCGGGCGAACGGCGCCAGTTCCGGAACGTCGAGGGCGTCGAGCAGCTTGAGCGTCTCGGCGATCTCGCGGTAGCCGACCAGGCCCTCGAAGTCGCCGAGCGCGCAGATCATCTCCGGCTTGTGGCTGGAGTCGCGATAGTTGCGGTGCGCGGCGTCGATCGGGACACCGCGCGCCTCCTCCTCGGCGTAGCCGTGCCGGGCCTGTATCGCGTCGGGGTGCACCTGGAGCGACAGCGGCTCCTCCGCGGCCAGCACCTTGACCAGGAACGGCAGGCGCGGGCCGAACCGGGCCGCGGTGTCCGGGCCGAGTTCGCCGTCGGGGTCGGCGGCGATCAGCTCGACCAACGAGCGCGGCCCGCGGCCCCGGTCGACCTCGGAGGGCGCGCCGGGGTGGGCGCCCATCCACAGTTCGGCCTGCGGTTCGCCGGTGGGGGCGACGCCGAGCAGTTCGGGGAGGGCCGTGAGCGAGCCCCACGCGTTGGCGCGGATCCGGTTGAGAAGGCGGTCCATGGCTAGCGGGGACCACCTTCGGTCCAGGAGAACAGCCCCGGTACGGCGGGGCCGACCCCGGTGCCGAGGGCCAGGTAGACGGCGGCGAAGTCGGTCACCGCGATCAGTTCCGCGAGCCGCTCGACGGGGCTGCCGCCGCGCGCGCCGACCTCGCCGACGGCGGAGCGGCCGAGCGCGGTCAGCGTGCGCGTGGCCCGGTCCAGTTGCGGCGCGGCGCCGGCGTCGTCGTGGTCGACCAGCAGCACCGGGTGCAGGCGCACCGACTCGGCGTCGTCCACCCGGTCGCGGAAGAAGTCGTCGGGGTCGCCGGCGTCGACCGAGTCGCCCGCGGCGAAGACCCGGTCCTGGTAGCGGCCCGCGGTGGGCAGCGCGCCGGACAGTGCGGGGGTGGCGGCGACGCCCACGCACATCGTCGCGAAGCGCTCGGCGGCCACGCCCGCGACGCTGCCGGCGCCCCAGATCACCGGGATGGTGCCGGCGATCGCGACGGCCAGGCCCTTGGCCGGGTTGAGGTAGGCGTCGGCTCCGGGCCGGCAGCGGTTGCTCACCTCGTCCAGCCGGTCGGCCGCCGCGTCCACGCCCGCCAGCCCCTCGCCGGGGGTGAAGGCGCTCGCCCCGCACGCCCCGGTGATCGCCAGGAGCGCGGTGAACAGCGGCCAGAACGCGGTCTGCGCGGCGAACACGGTGTCGTCGGCGTAGCCGGCCGCGCCCACCGGCGTCGCGTCGACGGGCACCCGGACCAGCACGCCGCGGGACTGCTGCACGGCGGCGTCCAGGGCGGACCCGGCGGGCGTGGCCGCGACCACCTGGCAGCCGCGCCGGTAGGCCTGGCCGGCGAGGTCGATCAACGCCGGCTCGTCGCCTCGACCGGCCAACAACACGAGGTCCATCGGACCGGCCCACCCGGGCAGCAGGCCGCCCGCGGCGAGCACCAGGGGCAGCGCCGCGTCCGCGCCGGTGACCGCGCGCAGCGCGTGCCCGAGCGGCCCGTACGCGGGCGCGGCCAGGATCACCGTGCGCGGACGGTCCCGGGGCGAGATCGCGGCGGGCACGGCCTCGCGCGCGGCCTGCGCGGCCCGCCGTACCTGCGCCCCGGCACCGGCCAGGGCGCGCAGTGTGTCCGCCGCGTCGGCCCGGGCGATGCCGTCCTGGTCGTCCAGCAGGCCCTCGTCGAGGATGTTCATGCCCGCGCGGTACCGGGCCGGCGGGCCTCGTCCACCAGCAGTACCGGGATGTCGTCGACGACGGGGTAGACCAGCCCGCACGTGGAGTTGTCGCACGCCAGCGCGGCGTCCCCGTCCTTGTGCAGCGAGGCGTGGCAGACCGGGCATGTCAGGATCGCCAGCTGCGACGGTTCCAGATTCACGACATCTCCACCTTTTCCGGCTGCTCGCGCCGATTCGTACATTTCCGTCCCGATTCGGCGCGGCAGCCGTCCGATTGAACCCATCACATTACCGAGCCGACGGCTCAGCCCCGGACGAGTGCCAGTACCTCGTCGCGGATCGCGATCATGGTCGGCTCGTCGTCGGCCTCGACGTTCAGCCGCAGCAGGGGTTCGGTGTTGGACGCGCGCAGGTTGAACCACCACCGATCGGCCAGCACGGTCATCCCGTCCAGGTCGTCCACGCTCACGCCGGTCCGGCCCTCGAACGCGGCGCGCACCTTCGCGGTCGCGGCGCCCTGGTCGGCGACCTCGCTGTTGATCTCGCCGGAGGCCGGGTAGCGGTCGTACTCGCTCGCGAACGCCGACAGCGGCAACGTCTGGCCGCCGAGCGCGGCGAGCACGTGGATCGCGGCCAGCATGCCGGTGTCCGCACGCCAGAAGTCGCGGAAGTAGTAGTGCGCGGAGTGCTCGCCGCCGAAGATCGCGTTGGTCTGCGCCATCTCGCCCTTGATGAACGAGTGGCCCACCCGGGTCCGCACGGCCCGGCCGCCGGCCTCGGCGACAATCTCCGGAACGGCGCGCGAGGTGATCAGGTTGTGGATGACCACCGGCGCCTGCTCGCCGTTCGCCTTGGCCCGGGCGATCTCGCGGACCGCCACCAGCGCGGTGACCGCGGACGGCGAGACCGGGTCGCCGTTCTCGTCGACCACGAAGCAGCGGTCCGCGTCGCCGTCGAAGGCCAGGCCCAGGTCGGCGCCGCTCGCGCGGACCTCGGCCTGGAGGTCGACCAGGTTCTTCGGGTCCAGCGGGTTGGCCTCGTGGTTGGGGAAGGAGCCGTCCAGTTCGAAGTACAGCGGGACGATCTCCAGCGGCAGCCCGCTCGCGGCGCCGAGCACGGTGGGCACGGTGTGGCCGCCCATGCCGTTGCCCGCGTCCACGACCACCTTGAGCGGCCGGATGCCGGTCAGGTCGACCAGGCCCAGCAGGTGCGCGGCGTAGTCGGCCAGCACGTCGTGTTCGGTGATCGTGCCCGGCTCGCCGGCGTACTCGGGCACGCCCGCCTCGGCGAGCGCGCGGATGTCGGCGAGGCCGCTGTCCTGGCCGATCGGGGCGGCGCCCGCGCGGCACATCTTGATGCCGTTGTACTGCGCCGGGTTGTGGCTCGCGGTGAACATCGCGCCGGGAAGGTTCAGGCTGCCACTGGCGAAGTAGAGCTCGTCGGTGGAGGCCAGGCCGATCAGGGTCACGTCCGCGCCCTGGGCGGCGGCACCGGCGGCGAACGCGCCGGAGAGCTCCGGCGAGGACGGGCGCATGTCCCAGCCGACCACGATCGCGTCGGCCTCGGTGACCCGCACGAAGGCCGCGCCCAGTGCCCGCGCGGTGTCGGCGTCCAGTTGGTCGGGGACCACGCCCCGCACGTCGTACGCCTTCACGATCTGGGAGAGGTCGCGCACCCGAAGACTCCACTCGCTTGGCCGCGGTCGCGATTCGCCGCGGTATTGGCCGTTGACCGTCGATCCCTGCCCCGCGGACGACGCATCAGACCCTATCGGCCGGCGGTCAGCTCTCGGGTGAGCGCAGAACGCGCAGGTGGCCGCGCCGGCCTGCTTCGGGGCGACCGTCGCGGTCCTGCGGCTCGGGTGCCGGTTGCGGGGGCTGCGGCGGGCGGGCGGCCTCGCGCACCGCGTTGGCCAGCGCCTCGAGGTCGTCGCTGCTGGGCTTGCCCGCGCTCGGATCCGGCGCCAGGCGCACGACATCCCAGCCGCGCGGCGCGGTCAGCCGCTCCGAGTGCTCGGCGCACAGGTCGTAGCAATGGGGCTCGGCGTAGGTCGCGAGAGGGCCCAGGACGGCCGTGGAGTCGGCGTAGACGTACGTCAACGTGGCGACTGCGGTTCGGCCGCAGGCGGTCCGCGAACAGCGACGTACAGGGCTCACGACGATGGACGGTACCGCAAGCGGACCAAAGCCGCGTCGTATCCGGGTGCGGTGTGACTCACGTGTCGCTCCTCACAGGGTGTCGGCGGCGTCGGCCGCCGCCCGGCGGGGCGTCCGTCCGGGCGGGGACCGGGCGCGGACCGGGCCGGCGTGGACCGATCCGGATCCGGCGGTCAGGCTCTAAGCTCGTCCCGTGCACAACGAGCACTCGGTCCCCTCTTCTCCTCGCGAGCGTGACCGGCGTCGCCGCAGTCGGCGCGACCGGCACGGCCGCGGCATGCGCGGTCCGCTCGCCCCACCCCCCGTGCCGATCGCGCTCACCCGCGCGCAGCGGTTCGACGACCTCGCCGCCGATGTCGTCGAACGGCTCGCCAAGCGCTGGCCGCAACTGGAGGAGGTCCGCTTCGCGGTCCTGGACGTGCCCGAGGCCGAGACCGCGGTGAACGGCGACGAGGCGGTGGCGCTGGGTCGGCTGGTGCCGGCGACCAAGGCCGTGCCCGCGACGATCATCTTGTACCGGCGCCCGCTGGAGCTGCGCGCGGAGGGCCGGGCCGAGCTGGAGATGCTGGTCAACGACGTGCTCGTGGAGCAGGTCGCGGACCTGCTGGGCATGGATCCGGACACCATCGACCCCGACGACTGAGCGGGAAGACCACCGCGCCGGCCCGGGTCCCCCTCGTGGGGCCCGGGCCGGCGCGTCGTGGGCGATCGGTGCGGTGGCGGCCGATCGGTGCCGGGTCTACCGCTGCGGGACCAGCAGGGACAGGTCCTCGCGCGCGTTGGGCACCACCGCGGTCTCCGGGGTCGGCACGAACGGCTGGACCGTGAAGGCCGCGGTCTTGCCGATCGTCTCGGTCATCGTGCGCACCACGTGCACCGGCTGCGAGCCGGCCTGCGGTTCGGCGATCACCGCGAACCGGGTCGCCCCGGCGGGCACGGGCGCGGGCACCTGCACGGTGGTACCGGCGGGCACCTCGACGTCGGCGGACACCGGCTCGCCCTTGTCGCCGATCGAGGTGAACTTGACCTTGGCCGGGCCCTTGGGCGCGGTGATCGAGATCGTGCTCGTGACCGCGCCGCCGCTGCGGTTCTCCGCGACCACCGCGCGCCCGGCGAGTTCGGGGGTGGCGGCCAGGAAGGCCACCTCGGCGTCCGCCCCGGCGCCCTGCACCACCCGGACGCCGGCGATGATGTCCGCGCGGCCGGAGACCAGCCGGATGGCGCCCGCGTCGGTCCGGTTGACCGGGCCCAGGTCGATCACCGTCAGCTTGTTGCCCTTGATGTCCGCCGTCTCGTGCTCGACCGGCTTGAAGGTGTTCACCTTGCCGGCGATGGACAACTGCACGTCGGTGCTCTCGCCGCTCGGCGACAACATCATCAGTTGCACGTTGCCCGCGTCGCCGGTCAGCCCAGGCAGGCCGGTGAGGACCAGGTTGCGGCCGGGAGCGCCGGCCGAGGGCAGCCAGTCGGTGCCCACCGCGCCCTCCTGGTCGCGGATCGCCGCGCCGACCCGACCGGTGCGCGCGATCACGTGCACCGCGATGCCGTTGAAGACCGCGCCCGGGTTGAGCGTGCGCAGCAGCACCGGCATCGTCGCGCCGGGCGCGAGCGTCAACCCGCGGCCCGCCTCGGCCTCGATCGGGCCGTTGGGCCCGAACAGTTCCAGGTCGACGACGGCCGGTGTGTCCTTGCTGTTGGACAGGTACAGGTACGCGTCGCGGTTCTCGGCGGTGGAGGTGCCGACGAACCAGCGGTCGGTGGTCGGTGCCTCGCAGGCCAGACCGGCCAGCCCGCGACCGGCCCCGCTGGGCACCCGGGCGACCGCTCCGGCCGAGAAGCCCGGCGCGAACGCCCCGCCGGCGTTGGCCACCAGCGGTGGGACCTCGGCGTTGTCGACGCCGAAGCTCGCGAGCTTGCCCGGTGCCTCGACCTTGGTCCGCACCTTGGTGCGGTCGCCGAGTTCGACCACGCTCGCCTCGCCGGCGCCGGCCGCGCCCTGGCCGGGCGGGGTCAGCGCGGAGACCGCCGCCGAACTGCCCGGCAGTTGGCGGATCGACGGGCAGCTCAGCTCCGCCTGCTGGACCGGCACCCGGCTGGCCGCCGGCGGCGGCGCGGCCTTGCTCTCGGTCGGGCGGGTCACGATCGCCAGGCCCACGACGACGGCCAGCAGCGCGACGACGACGGCCAGGGAGAGGGTGGTGCGCTTCACGGGCGGTCTCCCTGCGAGGGCGGCGGCCACGGCTCGTCACCCGAGCGCGGCTCGGGCGGCCATCCCCCGTGGTCCGGGTAGGCGTTCGGGTCGTATTGCGGCGCGGGCACCACGTTGCCGTACTCGTCGTAGACCGGCTGCTGCGGCGCGGGGGGCGCCCAGCCGTACGAGCCTGCCGCGTCGGATCCCTCCGGGGTGCCCTGCGGGACCTGGGCACCCTGGTCGTACTGGTAGCCCTGGTAGTCCGGGTAGCCCTGGTACTGCTGCCCGTAGTCCTGCTGCGGGTACTGCTCGTAGGCCGGCGTCGCCTGCGCGTCGTAGCCGGCGCCGTTCCACGCCTGTACCGGCACCGGCGCCTCGGCCGGATCGGTGCGCTGTTCGGGGAAGCCGAACTCGTCGAGGCCGTCGCCGCCCGGCGCGACCGGTACCGGCTCCGGCGTCGCCTCGTCCGCCTCGGCCTTGACCCGACGACCGCGCCGACCGGTGCCCTCGCCCGCGGCCGGGATCGGCGCGGCGCTGTCCGGCAGGTCGTCGTCGGTGCCGCGCCTGCGCGCGGGCAGTGCCATCACGAACACCACGAACACCAGGACGCCCTGGACGAGCAGCCACATGCCGTGCCCGCCGGAGGCGTGGGTGAGTTCGAGCCGGCCCGCCTCGGGACGCAGCTCGAAGCCCTGCGCCCAGCCGTCCAGCGTGCGAGCGGTCAGCTTGCGGCCGCCCTGGGTGGCCTCCCAGCCCGAGTCGGCGCGTTCCGCCAGGCGCAGGATCCGCCCCTGGGGGCCGGCTTCGATCCGGGTGGACACGCCCTCGCGGGTGGAGGGGATCGCCTTGGCGCGACCGTCCGGGTCGACGATCAGCGCGCGGCCGACCGGGTATTGCAGACGCCACAGCGTCGCACCCTGGGTGGCACCCACCCGGGTCAGACCCGGGGTGCCGTCCAGACGCGCGGTGAGCTCGTTGCCCACCGGCGGCTTGAGCTGGACGAACTCGATGCCGTACTGGGCGAGCATGCTCGCGTCCGCACCGCCGCCCCCGGAGAGCAACTTGCCCAGGAACGTGTCGAATTGCCGGTACGTCGACGCCTTGGGCGCCAACTCGGCGTCGCCCAGCGCCGGACCCGCGCCGCGCACGATCGTGTAGCTCACGTTGCCCGGTTCCGGCGCGGTCAGCACCAGTGTGCGCGAGTGCCGCGGGCCGGTGGCCTCCTCGGCCACGAACGCGGGCACCACGACCGGGTCGCGCCGCTCCAGCGGCCCGTTCGCGCCCTGCCACAACCAGGCCCCGGCCGCCACGACCGGGGTGAGAGCGGCGAACACGGCCAGCACCACCGCGGCGGGCTGGCGCCAGCCGAAGCTGCCGGCCGCGACTCGGGTGCGGGCGTCCTCGGCACCGACCATCGCCGCGGCCACATAGCCGAGCGCGATCACCACGACGGCCGCGCCGGGCCATGCGGGCGCCTTGTCGCCGGTGGCCTCGACGGTGAGTTCGACGTGGCTCGTCACGATCGCCAGCACCAGGCCGACCAGGGCGACCGCCCACGCGCCGAGCACCGCGGCCCGGCGCGAGTCGCGCAGCAGCGCGGCCAGCGCGACCAGCAGCAGGGCGCCGGTCAGCCAGGCCGGCAGCGTGCCGGGGCCGCCCGGGTCCAGCAGCAACAGACCGACCGGGCTGGTGCCCTTCTCGGCGAGCGCGTCGCCGGCCAGCCCGGGCTCGGCCAGGAACAGGGTGGGCTTGCCCGCGAGCGCCAACGTCCACGGGCCGAGCAGCACGAGCGGGGTGGCGAGCACGACGCCCACCCGCACGAGCAGGCCGACCCCGGGGCGCGGGCCGAGGCGTCCGGCGAAGGACAACCCGACGGCGATCAGCGCGAGCAGCGCGACCGCGAGCCACAGCAGCGGCGTGAACGCCGCCGCGACGGCCAGGACCAGGCCGGTGGCCCAGGCCGCGCGCATGGACGCCTTCAGCTCGCCCGCGCCGAGCACCTGCGCCGCGCCTCGGGCCACCACGGGAGCCAGCACGAGCGCGACGGCGGTACCGATCCGGCCGGTGGCGATCGCGCCGGTGGCCACCGGGGTCAGTGCGTACACGGCCGCGCCCCACACCCGGACGCCCGGCCCGGACACCAGCCGGCGCGAGCACAGGTAGGCGCTGATCCCGGCAAGCGGGACGCTGCCGATCAGCAGCACCGCGACGGCGGTGCCGGCCTTGCCCAGCAAAAGCGTGGCGAACGCGGGGGGGGGGGGGGGAGGGGGGGGGGGGGGGGGGGGGTGGGGGGAGATCAAACAGAGGAGAAGAGAAAACATACGAGCCACCGCCACCAGA
>NZ_JBVHLU010000181.1:0-12092 GCF_055558835.1 Embleya sp. NPDC025285 | reverse complement strand
CCCCCCAGGTCATGCGTTCGACAGGGGGTAGAAGTCATGCCGGACCCGGAGGCCAGGAGCCCCGTTTCAGGGCCACGGAAAAGGTAACGGGGTAGGCGCGTCGGCCGGGAGTATCTCCCCCGTCCGGCGGTCGACGTGCAGCACGGTCAACGGCTCGTCGAAGCGCTGGCGTCACCCGATCGCACGCGCCCGAACGAAGGTGGGCCTCGGCCCGGCGGCAACGGTCCGGCGCATCCCCCACCCGCGCACCCCCCGCGGAAACCCTCCCCCGAACCGGCGGGGCGACAAGGGTTTTCCCTGATTCGCGCTCCGGGGTCGGATGATTACCCTTTGATAGCGGTCCCCTCGACCTCCGGTGCCGCGGCGCCGAGCACGTCCCCCGTACCGAATCGCCTCCGGCGCGCGCCATCGCGCGCCGTGCGATCCGCCCGAGCGGCCTGTCGTCGGCCTCCCACCGACGGCGTCCGTCGACACACGACGCAATCCCTCCGGCATCGGAGCGCTCCGATGCCGCCACGAGGAGGTACACGTGTGAAACGCAAACGCCTGTCCGTCCTGACGGCTGCCTTCACCGTCGCTCTCGCGATGGTCGCGGTCAACCCCGACCCCGCCGTCGGCGAGAAGGCACCGTCGTCCGCGGATGCCACGACGTCGGCCGAGTACAGCGTCGTCGGCGTGCGAACCACCCAACAGCGCAGCGCCATCGCGGCGACGGGCGCCGCCGTCAACGGTGTCGAGGACAGCCGCCTGTCGATCACCGCGACCCCGGAGGAGGTCCGGCGGATCAGGGCGCTCGGCTTCACCGTGAACGCGGAGGCCCCGCCCGCCCCCGGCGGCCGGATCAACCGGGACTTCCCGCCCGCGGACTCCGGCTACCACAACTACGCGGAGATGGTCACCGAGATCGACAAGGCGGTCGCCAACCACCCGACGCTGATGACGAAGCAGGTCATCGGGCGCTCCTACGAGGGTCGCGACCTGTACGTGCTGAAGATCTCGGACAACGTGACGGTCGACGAGGCGGAACCGGAGGTGTTGTTCACCCACCACCAACACGCCCGGGAGCACCTGACCGTCGAAATGGCGCTCTACCTGATCAAGTTGCTCGGTGACGGCTATGCCGGCGACCCGCGGATCAAGGCGCTGGTGGACAGCCGCGAGATCTGGATCATGCCCGATGTCAACCCGGACGGAGGCGAGTTCGACATCGCCACCGGTTCGTACCGAAGCTGGCGCAAGAACCGGCAGCCCAACTCCGGTTCCAGCAACGTCGGTACCGACCTCAACCGCAACTGGAACTACAAGTGGGGCTGTTGCGGCGGATCCTCGGGCAGCACGGGCAGTGAGACCTATCGCGGACCCAGGGCCGAATCCGCGCCCGAGGTCAAGGCCGTGACCGACTGGGTGAAGAGCCGCGTCGTCGGCGGAAAGCAGCAGGTGACCGCGGCGATCGACTTCCACACCTACAGCGAACTGGTGTTGTGGCCCTTCGGTTGGACGTACGACGAGGTCGTGCCCGGCATGACCGCCGACGAGTACAACACGTTCGCCACCATCGGCCGGGCCATGGCGGCGACCAACCGCTACACCCCCGAGCAGTCGTCCGACCTCTACATCACGGACGGCTCGATCGACGACTGGCTGTGGGGCGATCAACGCATCTACGCCTACACGTTCGAGATGTATCCCGCGTCGGGCAACGGTGGCTTCTATCCGCCCGACGAGGTCATCGATCGCGAGACGTCCCGGAACAAGGCCGCCGTCCTGCATCTGCTCGACTACGCGGACTGTCCCCCACGCGCCATCGGCAAGACCTGCGGCGGGGAGCCGCCCGGCACCACGTTCGAGAACACCAACGACGTGGCCATCCCCGACAACGGCGCGGCCGTCTTCAGCGACATCGCCGTCACCGGTGTACCGGGCAACGCGCCCGCCGGACTCAAGGTCGGCGTCGACATCAAGCACACCTGGCGCGGTGATCTGACCATCGACCTCGTCGCACCGGACAACTCCGTCTACCGACTCAAGAACTCCAGTGCCAACGACTCGGCGGACAACGTCATCACCACCTACACCGTCGACGTCTCCGGCGAAGTCGCCAACGGCACCTGGCGGTTGAAGGTGCAGGACGTCGCCTCCGCCGACACCGGCAAGATCGACTCCTGGAAGGTCACCTTCTGAGCGGGTGCCTCGGCGGTTTCCCGTTCGCACGACCTCGGCCCGGCCCGATTCCCCATCGGGTCGGGCCGGACCGCGTGCGGGGCGGCGATCTCCCACCGACCCGGCGCGGCACGCACGGCCCGAACGGCCCACACCCATCCACGGGGTTGATGCCGGACATGCCCGATGGCTAGGGTTCAGTCCGGAATTCCCCCTCTGCCGGGAGAGACGATGGCCGACCAGGTCGCCGGCTCCGCCGAAACCCTCGACCCGCCGTCGGCTCCCTTGGTGGGTCGGGCCGCACTGCTCGCCTCCGTCGAGTCGCGGATCGCCGCCGGTGGCAGCGTGGTGCTGACCGGATCGAGCGGCATCGGCAAGACCACCGTGATCGGCGCCGTGTGCGGATCGGCCACGGCCCGCGGCGAGAACGTCCTGCGCACGAGTGGCACCGAGATCGGTCGGCGGGTCCCCTATTCCGGGCTGGCCGCTCTGCTGCATCGTGTTCCGCCCGAACTGCCGGCCGCGCTGGCACCGGCGCAACGCTCCGTCGTGGGCGACCTGCTCGCGGGCGAACACACCCGGATGTGCCCCGAGGCGTTCCCCCGGGTCCGCCCGCCGTGGGAGGGCCGGTTGTCCGGAGCCCGATTCCACGACCTGTGCGGGCAGGCCTGGCAGGAGCTGCTCGAACGTTCCTCCGCGCTCTTCCCGACCCTGGTGGTGGTCGACGACGCGCACTGGCTCGACGCGGCCTCGGCCGACGTCCTCACACACGCACTGCACCACCTGGCCGGCACCGACGTGCGGGCGCTGGTCGCCGGCGGGTGGCCCGAGCGGGGTACGGCCGCGGACGGCGAGGACCTGCCCTGGCTGACCGCGCCGATCGCGGTCGAGGTGGCCGTACCACCGCTGCCGGCGGAAGACCTGGTCGAACTCTTCGACCGGCACGGCGTACCCGCACGTGTCGCGAACAAGTTGCACGCGGATTCCGGCGGCAACCCGTACCTGGCCCTGGCCCTGGCGGGCGGACCTGCGGATCGGGCCCCACGCCACGGCCGACCCGCGCCGTTGCCGCATCGGGTGCGCGCGTTGATCGGCGAGCGCGTCGCGCGCCTGTCCGCACAGACCCGCGAGACGTTGCTCGTCGCGGCGCTGACCACCCGCCCGACCCTCGAACTGCTGCTGCGCGCGGGCCGCGCGGACGCCGAGTACGACATCCGGGTCGCCGCCGCCACCGGGCTCGTGGTCGGCGAGGGAGGGCAGATCAGGTTCACGCCGCCGGCCGTGGCCGGCGTGCTCGCCGAGTCCGCGCGTGCCGACCATCGCGCGAGGCTGCACTCGGCCCTGGCCACGGTGGTCACCGACGCCGCCGCGCGCGTCCGGCATCGGGCACTCGTCTGCGCGGACCCGAACGCGGAGCTCGCCCGGGAGTTGGAGAGCACCGCCGCCCAGGCCCGCCGGCGCGGGTCCCGCCGGCTCGCCGCCGAGCTGTATCTGCTGGCCGCGGAGCGCACCCCCGCCGAGTTCGACGGCCGGCGACTGGATCGGCTGGTCGCCGCGGCGGAGGTGGGTGCCACCGCCGGGTTGTCGGAGGTCGTGCACCGGGCGGCGGACGCCGTGCTGGCCGCCGACGCGCCGGCCGCGCAGCGCGTGCGCGTGCGCATGGCGTTGATCGATCTCGCCGGCCAAGGGCTGTCGGACATGGACGAGTTGTTCGCCGCGGCCCTGCTCGACGCGGGCGAGGATCCGGCCCTGACCGGGCCGTTGCGGCTGCGCCGCTCGTGGGCGGCGATGGTGGCGGGCGATCACGAACGCAGCGCCCACCACGCCGACTCGGCGATCGCCTTGGCCCGTACGGCCGGCGACCGGGCCACCGAGTCGATGGCGTTGGCCGTGACGGCGATGACCGCGCGGGCCACCGGACGCGCCGACCACCGGCTGCACATGGACCGCGCGCTGGCGCTGCCGGAACCCGAACTCGACGGCCGGTTGCACATGACGCCGCGCTTCGTGGCCGCGCGATTCGCGGTCTTCGACGACCGGCTCGACGACGCCCGGCACGACCTGCTCGCCATGCTCGCCCGGACCGAGGGCGGCACCGGCGAGGAGATCGTCGCCGTCCTGCGCTCATTGTCCGACGTGTCCGCGCGCCTGGGCCGGTGCGCGGACGCGCTGCACTTCGCGGACCGGGCGATACGGATCGCCGAGGATTCCGGTCTGAGCCCGGGACCGGGTTGGTACAACGGCGCGATCGCCGAACTCGCCGGTGGCAGCGTGGCGCGGGCCGGGGCGTACGCGCAACGCGGTGTGCGTGCCTCGGAGCAGGAGGGCGACTCGATCTTCCTGGAGCGCCATCTGCACGTCCTGGGACAGGCGCGGTTGCGCGCCGGCGACCTGTGCGGCGGCATCGCGGCGCTGCGGCGGATCGCCGACCCGACGCGGGACCGGCGGGTGTCCCCGCCGTCGATGTTGCGCTGGCACGGGGATCTGGCCTCCGCGCTGGCACTCGGGGGCCGGCTCGACGAATCGGAGCAGGTGATCCGGTCGGCCCGACAGGCACTGGACCCCGCCGACCGCGGGCGGGGCACGAGTGCGCACCTCGACCGGGCGGAGGCGGTGCTGTGCGCCGCTCGGCGCGACGTGGGGCGCGCCGTGGAGTTGCTCGACCACGCCACGCAGGTCTTCGAGGTCCTGCACCAGCCGCTGGAGGCGGGCCACTGCCTGTTGGTCCGGGGCCGGATCGAGCGCAGCCGCCGCCGGCACGCCGCCGCGCGCACCGCCGGGGCGCAGGCGTTGGCGCTGTTCACCCGATACGACGCACGGCCGTGGATGGAGCAGGCACGCCGTACGCTCGCCGGGCCGCCGGCAGCGGGTGGGCCGCCGACCGGCCCGCCGCGCTCCGATGCCGCCGCGGCGTTCGCGACGCTGACCGCGACCGAGGAGCGAGTGGCGCGGCTGGTCGCGCAGGGGGCGAGCAATCGAGAGGCGGCGGCGGCCCTGTTCCTCAGCGTGAAGACGGTCGAGGCGTCACTGACCCGCATCTACCGCAAGTTCGCCGTGCGTTCGCGCACGCAACTCGGCTCGCACCTGCACGACGCGTTGGGCCTGCCGGAGCCTCCCCGCTGACCGGCCGTTCCATGCCCCGAGCGGCGTCTCGTCCCTCCCGTCGTGCCGATCCTGCCCCGTTTGCCCCGCTCCTCGGGAAGGTGAACCATGGAGAGGGATCGCCATGCGACCATCGCACGCACTTGGAGGCGGACGATGTCGGGTCCTTTTCAACAGTTTCCGCTCGACGGGGGCTCGACCGCGGATCTGTATCTGCTCCGCTACGACAAGGACGGCGGACTGCGCAGCCCGGTCGCCGAGCAGGAGATCAAGGATCGGCTCGCCGGGGTCGGCGACGTCTTCCTGTTCTCCCACGGGTGGAACAACATCTTCGCGCAGGCCCTCGATCGTTATCGCAGCTTCATCAGCGGGTTCATCGCCCAGCGGCAACAGTTCGGGGTTCCGGTTCCACCGGACTACAGGCCGTTGCTGATCGGCGTCATCTGGCCCTCGACGAGTTTCGTCATGCCGTGGGAGGCGGGCCCGAACATCGCGGCCGATCCGGATCCCGACGGGGCACAGGCGCGCCAGGTGGAGGAGATGCTCGGTCTGGTCACCGAGTCCCTGGACGCCGCGGCGGACCCGGAGTTCGTCGAGTTGGTGGACGGGCGCTCGACGATCGACTCCGATGCCGCACTGCGTGCGGCGGAGATCGTGCTCGACGCGCTGCGGGCCGGCCCCGATCCGGACGATGGTTGGCCGCCGCCCACGGCGAAGGAATTGCTCACCGTCTGGGCGGCGTTGGACGGCGCCGAGTCCGCGGCACCGCCCGTCGATCCGGACGACTTCGGCGTCGCGGGCGGTGCGTCGCCGGGTCTGCTCGTCGCCGGTGGCGGGGGTTTCGATCCCCGCAGTCTGTTGCGCACGGCCACCGTGTGGAAGATGAAGGCTCGCGCGGGTGAGGTGGGGAACAACGGGGTGGGTCCGCTCGTGGCGCACATCCTGCGCGAGAGCGGGGTCCGGCTGCATCTGGTCGGCCACTCCTTCGGCGCGAAGGTGTTGTTGTCCGCGCTCGCGTCCGCCGCCCCGAACCGTCCCGCCCGGTCGATGTTGTTGTTGCAGGCCGCCGTCAACCGCTGGTGCTTCGCGGCGGACGTCGCCGGCACCGGACGCCCCGGCGGCTACCACGCGGTCCCGGAATCGGTGGAAAGGCCGTTGCTCACCACGTTCTCCGCGTTCGACGACCCGCTGACCAAGTTCTTCCATCTCGCGATGCGCGGAAGTCAACTGGGCGAACCGGGCGTCGCAGCAATCGGCGATCCCGAACTGTACGGTGCGCTGGGCGGGTTCGGCCCGGGCGGGGTGGAGGGGATCTCCGCCCGTCGCCCGGCGGCCGTCCCCGGTGCGGAACGCTACGACCTCGGCGGCGGGTTGCGCGTGATCGCCGTGGACGGCGGGGTCGAGATCGACGGGAAGCCGGCCATCACCGGGCACGGCGAGGTGAGCAACCCGGCCACGTGGTGGGCCATGCACGCGCTCGTGCGACCCGACTGAAGTGCGGTACGGGCACGCCGTGCCCCGACGCGCCCACGACCCCGACCGTGGCCGGGCGACGGCACGACGGCCGGGAACACACGCGGCCCGCGTCGAAGGGAGCGATGATGGCCGAGGCTCTCATCGAGCGATGGCGTCTGGCGGTGCTGCGGGTACGGCTCGACCTGGCGCGGTCCTCGCCGATCGCGGCGGCCGAGCTGGTCGGATATCCCGCCGACGGCGCCACGACCTATTGGCGCGCCGACTTCGACTACGGCGCATTCGGGCTCTCCGAGGGCACCGGGCCGCCGACGCGCCTGGTGGTGCCCCCCGACCTGGTCGAGGCCGTCACACACTGCCTGGACGCGGACCTCGGGGCGGATACCGCACTGTGGTTGCGGCTGGTGCCCCCGTACGGCCACCTGGGCGCCGTACCGTGGGAGGCCGCCCTCGTACCGGCCACCGGTCGTCCGCTCGTGCGCGTTCCCGATCAACTGCCGCCGGGATCCGACCCTGGTCGGGTGTGGACCGTGGCCGTCGCCGTGTCCGTGGCACCAAACGCGCCCTGGGTCGCCGGCTATCTCTCGTCGTTCGTCTCGTCCCTGCGCTCCGCCGTCGCGAGTGACGTGGATGTGCACGTGTTCACCGACCCGGGCGCCGAACAGGCGTTGCGTAGGCTGCTGCACGAGGGTCCGGACGAACCGCGGGTCCATCTGCACGACTCCCGGAACGCCGTGTGGCTCGATCGCTCGGGGCAACACGACCCACACGCCGGCGGCGACGTACTCCCCCCGCCGGGGCGGGTGTTGTGGGGGGACTGGATCACCGCGGGGCTCGACGGCCGCGCGGTGCGGGCGCTGCACATCGTCACGGACGGCGCCTTCGACGGTGATCGCCCCGTGCTGTCGGTGAGCGCCGATCCCGCCGTGCCCACCGCGCGATCCGGTCGCGCGTACGTGAGCGCGGACCGCGTGCGGCGCCTCGCCGACCGCGTCGGCGCGTCCGTGTTGTCCTTCGGCTCTCCCCCGGGCAATCCCTGCGACGCGGCCACCCGGATCATCGCCGACCACGTCGGTCTGCGGCGTGCGGGGCCGACTCTCTACAGCGCGTTGCCGCTGGATCCGGCCGGATACGCCTTGGCCCAGGCACACGCGTTCGTCGCCGGCGCCCCGGGATCGGTGCCGATACCGCGCGACCCCTCGCTGTTCGCTTACCTCCAGCCGGAGTTCGTCCAGGCCGCGCTCCAGGACCCCTGGCCCGATCCGGACCGGCCCGGCCGGACCTGGCTCAGCGGGCGGGCACCCATCGGGGATTCGGCGACCAGCGGGGCGATCCTGCCGAACGCGCTCGGCGTGGCCGGGGGCGACGCGATCACCGCGCGCTACGCGGACGCCGATTCGGTGCCGATGTGGGTTGCCGCGTCCACGCGTTACATCGAGAACCAGGTGGCCGCGCTGGTCCGTACGGCGGGCGTGCCGGGTGAGACGCCGGCCGCGAAGCAGGCCTACGACCTCGGGGTCGGGCAGGCCATCGCCGAACTGCGCGCCCTCGTCGACCGGCGGATGCGGGAGTCGTGATGCGTACCGTCCTGGGCTTCGAACCGTTCGGCGACAGCACCGTGCTCAAGTTGCGGGAGGCGCCCGCGGACATCCCGGGGCTGGGCACCAATGAACTCACCGACGTCACCGACCCGGGCGGCCCGATCGCCTCGCGCGGCGCGGCCCTGCTGGAGCGGCTCCTGCGCCATCCGGTGGTGAGTCGAGGGCTGGACGTCGCCCTGGCGCAGAAGCCGGCCGCCGGACCGGGGCCGCTGTACCTGCATCTGGTCTCCAACCAGGCCGATCAACTGCCCTGGGAGCAACTGCTGTCCGCGCCACAGGGTTTCATCGCCCTCGACGCCCGCTGGCCGATCGCCCGCATCGCCGCCATCCGCAGCCCCGTCGATCGCCGCACGTTCGCTCCACCGCTGACCATCGTCGCCGTGTTGTCCGCGGCGCTGCGCAGTGGCGTGCCCCAGCTCCAGGCACTGCTGGCCGCCACCGCGCTGCCCGACGCCCGGGCGCTCGACACCCACCTGCACGTGATCAGCGCCGAAAAGGCCGTGCTGGATGCCGTCATGGCGACCGGACTACCCGAGGTCACCGCCGAGGCGATGCCCGGATCCGCCCCGGAGCTGGCCAGGCGGATCACCGCGGCCCGGCCGCACATCGTGCACCTGTTGTGTCACGGCGGGGCCTCCGCCGGTGTGCGCACGCTGGCCTTCGCGCACACCGCCGACGTCGACGCCGGCGAACCGGTCGGCTCCGTGCAGTTGAAGCTGCCGGACCTGGTGGTCGCGTTGTTGCCGTGCTCGCCGTGGCTGGTCGTACTCGGGGCCTGCCAGACGGCACAGACCTCGGACACGCTCTCCCTCGCCCACGAGCTGGTCTCGCACGGATTGCCCGCCGTCGCGGGCATGCGCAGGCTGATCGACCTCAACGACACCGACCGGTTCTGCGCCGCGCTGTACCCGGAGGTGATCGCCACTGTCCGGACCGCTGTGAAGGATGCCGGGGAGCACGAGATCGACTGGGCCGCGACCTTGACCGCGCCGCGCCAGGCGATGGCGCAGGCCGATCCGACCCTGACCGACTCGTGGTCGGATCCGGTGCTCTACGTGCAGGACAATCCGCTGCGGATCGTCTCGAGTTCCGCGCTCGGTGTGTCCGACACGGCGAACCTGCAGGGGCAGCTCGACACGTTCGAGCGGTTCCGCGCGACGCTCGACCCGACCACCGCCGACCCGGGCCTGGTCGAGCGGGTCGACGCGCTGATCGCCGGACTGCGGGCCCGATTGGCC
Organism: Embleya sp. NPDC025285; assembly: GCF_055558835.1. Lineage (NCBI taxonomy): Bacteria > Bacillati > Actinomycetota > Actinomycetes > Kitasatosporales > Streptomycetaceae > Embleya > Embleya sp. NPDC025285. The sequence continues at coordinate 2,518 of NZ_JBVHLU010000181.1, read as the reverse complement.
GGTGGTGATCCGTGACTCTGCCATCCGACATCCAGCTCAACGCCTGGACCGGGGACGAGGTGGCGCGAGCCACAACGGGTGAGGACGCGGCAAGCTGGGGTGCCAAAACGCGCGGCATCCCGCGTTCGCAGGCCGTGCTCCCGTTCGGCCCGCCGGTCGATCCGCGCGACTGGCGCTCGGCCGACGTCGGCTACGGGATCCTGCTCCCGGACAGCACCGATCCGAATCTGTCCGATGCCGCGAAAGCGGCCGGCGAGGACGCCGCGGCACCGATCCGCGAACTGCTGGCGGCCCGGCCGGACACCGTGGTGTTGCGCTGGAGCCCGGACCTGCCCGGCCACCTCCTGCGCCGCTACTTCGCGCACGACCGGCCGCAGGAACCGGCCATCGGGTTGTCCGAGTTCGGCACCGGCCGGGGCCGGCTCCCGAGGTACGTGGCGATCGTCGGCGGCCCCGAGGTGATCCCCTGGTCCGTGCAGTACACCCTGGGCACCCGGCACCTGGTCGGGCGCATCCCCCTGTCCGGGGAGCCGTTGGCCCACTACGCGCACGCCCTGCTCACGGACTGGAACGAGGCACCGGCCCGCACGGATCGGGCGCTGGCCTGGACGGTCGACCACGGTCCCACCGACATCACGGCGTTGATGCGCGCGGTGATCGCGTCGCCGCTGGCCGATCGGCTCACGCCGCCCCCGCTCGCGCAGTTCCGCAATCTCACGGCGGCCGAGGCCACCGGCGCGGCGCTGCCGGCCGCCCTGGCCGAGATCCGCCCCGGACTGCTCGCGACCTCCAGCCACGGTCGGACCGGACCGCTGGGCAACCCCGCCGAGATGCGCGCCACGCTCGGGCTGCCGGTCGACGGCACGCACACCACGGTGCCGCTGGACACGCTGTGCGACGCCGTGCCCGGTGGCTGCGTCTGGTACGCCCAGGCGTGCTGTTCGGCCGGCGCGGCGGGCGAGAGCTTCTACGCCGGCCTGCTTCCGGTCGGCAGTTCCGCCTTCGGCACGGTCGAGGCCGTCGCGGGCCTGGGCACGATGGTGGCACCCGCGGCTTTGCGACTGCTCGGTCGGCAGGACCCGGTGCGGGCCGTGCTCGGGCATGTCGAACCGACCTTCAGTTGGACGCTGCAGGTCGAGGACACCGGCCAGGGGCTCGGCGGGCGCTTGGTCTCCGCGCTGTCCACGCACCTGTACGCGGGCGAGCCGCTGGGCTTGGCGCTGGCCGAATACCGGGCCGACGTCGGCGAGTTGCACACCCGCTGGGCCCGACTGCGGGAGGCGTTGGCGGGCGGCGACACGTCGGTCCGCGAGACGTTGACCAGGCTGCGCGTCTCGGCCCTGGACCGCCAGAGCCTGGTGCTGTTGGGCGATCCCACCGTGGCCCTGCCCGCGTTGACCCACCAACCGTGACCCGACCTCCTCGACGGGCGCGGCGACCACCGGCCTCGATGTGCCGTGCGGCTCGACCGATCGGCGCCGCGCGGAGGGGTGCACGATCGGGTGCGGGTCGCCGTCGCCCGGTGTGTCGCGCCCGGTTCCGGTGTGCCCCACCGCCACGATGGCCGGGTCCGCCCGGCGCGGTCCGGGCCCGGGGGAAGGGATGCCCATGCCACTGCGGAACTACGGAGTGCCGGCCGCGCGGGCGGTGGCGCGCGTACGCGAAGGCGCCACCGACACGCCGCACTACCAGATTCATCTGACCGACGACGCGGGCACCGCGTACCGTGCGGCGATCAACGTGCTGTCCACGCAAGCGCCGTCCGAGCTGCTCCGGTCATCACACGCGAAGGGGCGACGCAGCGCGCGTCGCCCCTTCGACGCGTGCTCCGGGTGCGCCGTACCGGTTGCCGCGTCGCGCGCCCATGCGATGGCCTGTTCGTTGGCACCCTGGGATTCCGGAGCCGAGGCGCACTCGTGCCCGTCAAAGGCCGGCTGATTCCACGCCGACGATGCCCGAAATCCCGCGCGCCGCGCGCGGGTTCCGCGTGGGGCGCCGGAGCCGGCGCCGATTTGACAGAACTAGCCGGATATCGCCGACGGCTTCACCGCCTCCCCTTGCCCGTGTGAGTGTTTCGCTCGCTCGGGCACGCAGCCTGCCTGCACGGTCACCCGCGTCACTCACAAGGCGGACGCGGCGCGGACCGGCGACGTGGTCGAGTCTCCCCCACCCAAGGAGTCTCGATGAACCGCAGAACGACCACGGCCGGGACCGTCCTGGCCATGCTCGCCGGCCTGGCCATCGGCACCGCCGGCCCGTCCTCGGCCGGAGCCGACCCCTCCCCTCCCCCCGCCGGCTCCCAGGCACTCGCGGTATCCGCCGCCGACCGGGCGGCCGCCGGCGGCCTGGACGCCCTCGCCAAGGGCCCGGACGAGCAGTACGAACGCCAATTCGTCACGCCGTGGGTCAACGACCTGTACTCCGTCGCGTACCAGCGCACCTACCGCGGCCTCCCGGTCGTCGGCGGGGACGCCGTGGTACTGGCCGACGGAAAGGGCCGGGTGCGGGCGACCCAGTC
>NZ_JBVHLU010000180.1:0-12204 GCF_055558835.1 Embleya sp. NPDC025285 | reverse complement strand
CCGCCTCCGCCCCCCTCTCCCCCCCCCCCTCCCCCCCCCCCCCCCCCCCCCCCCCCCCCCCCCCCCCCCCCCCCCCCCCCCCCCCCCCCCCCCCCCCCCCCCGCCGGATGGTGTGCGCTGTGCGACGGCGGAATCACCCGGCGGTGTGCGCGTCACCCGGTCGGCAAACGGTTTGACGGGTGCGGAACACTTTTCCCATGTCCACCGCCGTACGCAGCCCCCACCCGCAGACCTGGACGATCGCCCCCGCCGCGGTCGGCTCTCCCGAAGCGCTCGCGCTGCTGCGGGCGTACTTCGTCGAGGTCAGCGATCGGTACTACCGGCTGCACGAGGGCCGGGACTCGACGCCCATCGAGATCGAGGAGGGCTTGGCCGACGCGCCGAGCGACCACCTCGCCCCGCCGCGGGGCCTGTTCCTGATCGGCCGATACGGCGGCGAGCCGGCCGCGTGCGCGGGGCTGCTGCTGCGGGACGCGCGTACCGCCGAGTTGACCCGTGTGTTCGTACGACCCGACCTGCGCGGCACCGGCGGCGGCCGGCGCCTGATGGCGGCCGTGGACGACGCCGCCCGCGCCTTGGGCGTGGCCCGGATCGTCCTGGACACCCGCCTCGACCTGGTCGAGGCCCGCACGCTGTACACCAGGAGCGGCTACGCGGAGGTACCCGCGCACAACAGCGGCAGGTACGCCGAGATCTGGTACGCCAAGGACCTCGACGGCACCGACCGGCCCGAGCCGGCCGGAGCCGGCGTGCACCGGCCCGATCGGGCCTGAGCGGTTCCTACCCGGTCCGATCCGCTCGAACGGGTCCGACCCGGCTCGAACCGAAGGGACTTCGCGCCGTCCCGCGACGGGAGGTCGCCGGACGGGGACCGCGACGGTGACTGCCACGACGAACGGAAGCGGCCATGACCGACAACAGCGGGCACGACACCTGGGACAGCCTGGGCTGGGGGCCGTGGGACGAGCAGAGCCTGCCGACCGAGCCGTTGGACGAACGCGTCCGCCTGGCACGGCAGTTGCCTCGGACCCTGGTCTCCGTGACCGGCCCGGGGGTACGTCAACGGCCGGTCTTCGACCCGGCGTTGAAGCATTACGGCAGCGCCATGCGGGCCGGTGAACCGCAGTTCACCGCCCCCGGGACCGCCGAACGCTGGCACACCGCCCGCCGACAGGCGGTCGACCACGTCTTGGCGGCGGTGGCGGACTCCCCGTGGGCCGAGCACCTGGTGCTGCGCGGCAGCATGTTGCTCCGAGCCTGGTACGGCGCCGCCGCGCGCGAGCCCGGCGACCTCGACTTCGTCGTGATACCGGCCACCTGGGACGTGGTCGAGCCGCGCACCGACCGGATGTTCGCCGCGATCGCGCGCGGTGCGGACGCCCTCTCGCGTACGCACACCCCTTCCCACAGCGATCCGGGCGTAAGGATCGACGCGGACGGCGCGATCGACGACGAGATCTGGACCTACGACCGGGTACCCGGCCGGCGCCTGGTGCTGCCGTGGCACGCGGACGGACTGCCGTCGGGCACCGTGCAACTCGACTTCGTCTTCAACGAGTCGCTCCCGTCGGCGGCCGAGTACACGGACGTACCGCGTCGGGACGGGTCGGGCGCGCACCGGATCCTGGCCGCGACCCCCGAGCAGTCGCTGGCCTGGAAACTGCTCTGGCTGCTCTCCGACTCCTACCCCCAGGGCAAGGACCTCTACGACGCGGTACTGCTGGCCGAGTCGACGACGTTGGGCGCCGATCTGCTGCACCGGACCCTGGTGGCGGGCGAGCCGCATTGGGCCGGACGGCGGATCACGGCCGGCGCGTTCGTCGACCAGGAGGCGGACTGGGACGAGTTCGCCAAGGAGTACCCGGACATCGGAGGCGCCGGCGCCGAGTTCATGTCGCGGCTGCTGACGGCGCTGGAGCCGGTGCTGGCCGAGGAGGACGAGCAACCCGCCACCGACGGCTACGCGTGGCGGCTGCGGTGGCTCGACCCGCTGTTGCCGGACGCGCGCCGGGAGGCGGCGCGCGGCGGCATGACCGCGCTGGCGGCCTGGCTCAAGAGCCGGGCGCTGGGCCTGGCCGAGAGCATCGTGATCATCCGCGAGGTGGTCGGCCCTGAGCAGTGCACGTCGGAACAGGCGGCCGAGGCGTACGTGGCCCAACTCCCGTACACGTCGGGTGAACTCGGCTACTACACGCGCAACCCCGACGTGATTCGGAACGCGCTCGCGGCGCTGCGCGCCCGGGTCTGACCACGCCGGTCGGCGCGTCGGCCCCACCCACCGGACAGGTCCGTCCTGACCGCCCGACAGGTCGGCTCCACCCACCCGACAGGAAGCACGCCCGTGAACAGCATCGAACGGTCCGTGGCCAAGGCCGTCTTCACCCTGGCGGATCCCGCCCTCGTGCCCGTCCTGGTGGCCCGGCTCGGCGCCGAACTGGCGCCGGCGCTGCGGGCGATGGCGTCGGTGCCGACGGTGTTGGCCGACGCGGCGCGGGCGTCGGGCGACGCCGCGTTGCAGGCCGCGATCGAGGCGCGTGAGTCGGGCGAGACGGGCGGGAGACGCGACGATCGGCCTCGGCCGACCACCGCGCCGCCGCTCCCGATGCCCGCGTTCGTCGGGTCCGAGCGGTCCGGCGCCGCCGAGAGGCCGGTCGATCGGGCCGCTCGCGGCGACCTCGCCACCGACGAGGTGGACGCGTTGTCGAACCTGGACGATCCGCACGTGGACGCCGCGCTGTTCGCCGGTTCGCTGCTGCCCGACGCGGAACGCGCCCGGCTGCTGGCGGGCGTTCGCCGCGACGGGACGCGGGGGCGGGTGGCCGAACCGCTCCTCGCCCTGCTGTGGGGCGCGGAGCTGGGTCGCTGCGCCGCGTGGTTGGCCGCCGGGATCACCTCGGGCGATCCCGAGGTGGCCCGCGTCGTCGTCAACCGGCTGCCGCTGCGCACCGAGGCGGGCCGACTGCGGGTGATCGTGGGCGTCTGGACCCGACACGGCGTCGATGAGGCCCGTCGGGTCCTGGCCGAGGCCGATTTCCCCGCCGACGTGCGCGAACCGATCGAGGACGCCTTCGCCCGGGGCGACGGCCTGAGCCTGTTGCGCGCACGCCTGGCCGCCGAGGAGGACCCCGAACGGGTCGCCGCGTTCCTGTGCGAGGCGGCGCGCGAGGGCGAGGACGGGGGGCAGCGCGGCCGGGTCGACGCGATCCTCGCCGACGGCGGCGGCATGCCCTGGGCGGAGCTGATCCGTTCGCATCGGGCCGCCGCGCTGCCGCTCGTACTGCACGATCGGCTCGCCGAAGCCCCGGACTGTCCACACGAGTTGCTGATCGCGATGTTGGCCGGAGGACTGGCGGCGCGCAGCCGGGAGGAACGACCCTGGCTGCACGAGGCGTTGGCGGCCGGCCGGTTGTCCGGCGCCGACCTGCTCCGGCACGCCCACCCGGCTCCGGTCGTGTTGTCGGTGCTGGCCGACACGGATGCGCGTACGTCGCCCCGGTGGTGGGCCTCGGGCGCGCCTCGGGCCGAGGCGAAGGCGCTGGTCGAGGAGTTTCTGGGAGCCGATGTCGAGGCGTGGATAGTGGCCATGCGCCTGTTCCCGGAATTCACCGGCACGATCCCGGAACTGCTGGCCACCGCACGGGCGGTGGCCGGCGATCCGGCCGGTTCGGCGCGGAGCGCGTCACCGACCGGGTGACCCACCGGCCGGGGTGGGCGCCGAGCCGGCGAGCAGCTCACCCGTCTTGTCGGCCGCCTCCCGATCGGGGTGCTCGCCCTCCTCCGCAGCTGCGGCGACGCTGAGCAGGTCGAGCTGGGTGGGTCCGGTGGTGTGATCGGTGGCCTCGGCGGCCGGTGTCCACGACCCCCGGCAGGAGATCGGCGCGTCGTCGGCCCGCGCGTGGCCGGGGTCGTCGTGCCGCCAGACCGCGTGTGTCTCGGTCACCGCGACGCGACGACCGCACACGCCGCAGGTGCCTCGTGGCCGGTGCGTATTCATACCCCCATGATGTCCGACAGGACGGACAAGAGCCGTCGGCCCACCCGACCCGTCGCCCGGGACGGCGGCGCGACGACCGTGTGTCGGCGCGACCGGTCGTGCCGGTGCCGTCGGCGGATCCGTGGGTTCGGGAAAGTCTCGGGCCGGGATCGGTCACATTCGCGATCCGGGATTCGTCATTGATGTGTCGGGCGGCAGCGAGCCGCCGAGTACGAGTCGAAGACGAGCCGAACAGCCGAACGGACCGGAACCGGCGCGCGGTTGCACACCGCGCCGCCGGGCGATGCCGCGCGCCGACGCCGGGTCGGCGGATCACGCAATCGGAGCACACCATGACGCGCAAGACCTTCAAGAACGACATGTCCATGATGTACACGTTCCACGACGCGCTTCGGCGGGAATTGGGACGGATCGCCAGGATCACGGCCGACACGAGCGACGACCCGCGTCGGGTCCTCCAGGCGGCGATCGGTTGGGAGATGTTCAAGCGCTACCTGCACGTACATCACGGTGCCGAGGACGACGTGCTGTGGCCCGCGATTCGGTCGGCTGTCCGGAACCGGCCGGACGAACTGGCCGTGCTCGACGCGATGGAGGCCGAACACGCCATCGTCGACCCGGGCCTGAACGCCGTCGACGCGGCACTGGCCGACCGCGAAGGCGGCCCGGAACGACTGGCCATGATCGTCGAACGGCTGGTCGGCGGCCTGGGCGGACACCTCGCGCACGAGGAGGACGAGGCACTCGAGATCATCGACGCGCACGTGACGCCGGACGTGCTCCAGCGCTTCGGCGCCGAGCACCGCATCCGGATCGGCGACGACAACCCCCGGTACCTGCCGTGGCTGCTGGACGACGCGAATACGGACAATGTCGCGGCCGTACTCGGCCTCCTGCCCGAGCCCCTGCGCGCGGCCTACCGAAACGAGTGGCAGCCCGCGTACGCCGGACTGGACATCTGGGGACCGAAGAGGGGCTCGACGGAGGTCTGAACGCGCCGCGCCCGCACGCACGCGGGAGCCGCCCGACCCGAAGGCGCGCACGCATCGGGGGTGGCCGAGCCCACACGGGCCTTCGGCCATCGAGCGCCGACGGACCGGGCGGTCACCCGCGGGCGGTCGAGCGCCGGAACCACGATCCTTGCGCGAGCTCCATGGCGCCGCGGGCGAGGAGAGGTGGTGGGTCCGAGGGGGTTGGACGGCGGATCGGCTACCAGCCCACGCGCAAGGCCCGGCCGGTCTCCACGCCCTCGATCGAGCGGCGGTACGCCATCGCGGCGACGGCGGCGTCGACCGGCGGGAAGCCCGGGAAGGACGAGTCGTAGGCGTCCATCGACTCGGTGAGCACCGTCGGGCTGACCGAGTTGATCCGCAGCCCGCGCGGCAGTTCGACCGCGGCGGCGCGTACGAACGCGTCGATGCCGCCGTTGGCCATCGAGGCCATCGATCCGGTGCGGATGCTCTCGCCCGAGAGGATGCCGGTGATCAGCGTGAACGAGCCGTTGTCCGCGACGAAATCGAGCCCGGCCCGGACCAGTTCCACCTGTCCGAGCAGCTTGTCCAGCGCCGCGCTCCTGATGTCGTCATGGCTCAGTTCCGCGACCACCTTGAACGGCACGCCACCGGCCGCACACGCGACCGCGTCCACCCGGCCGACCTGTTCGTACATCGCCGCCACCGACGCCGGATCGGTGATGTCCACCGCGACATCGGTCTTTCCGCTCCGGGAGGCGGTGACCACGTCGTGCCGTGCGGACAACAGCGTGGTGACCGCCTTACCCAGAGTGCCGGTGGCACCGACCACGAGGACCTTCACAACAACCTCCGATGCGGACGAATATCGCTCCCGATCCTTGCCTGTGCGACCAGGATGAGCAATAAATCCGTCGAAACCCGCCGGCGGCGAGAGCACGCCGGCGGCCCACCCGGCCCACGTCGGTGCTCAGACCCCGTTGCGGCGGTGCAGGCGGATGGCCTTGGCCATCGCGACGGCGGCGGCGGTGGAGAGGACGGCGCGGATGCCGTTCCAGATGTTCCAGGTGCTCTCGAAGTCCGCGCGGGTCTTGGCCGGGTCGGTGCTGCCTGCGGCGGCGAGTGCCTCGTTGAGGGGGACGTTGATGCCGGAGGTGGTCAGGACGGTGGTGGTGTAGAGCGCGAGCGCGGCCAGGGTCCAGCGCATGAGGGTGGTGCCGCCGCCGCGCTTGCGGAGTTTCCAGGCGGCGATGGCGGGGGCGGCGAGGGCCGCGGTGAAGACGGTGAAGAAGAGCGGGTTCTCGATACCGGTGTTGATCTGCTGCATCGAGTGCACGAAGTCGGCGTCGTCCTTGGTGCCGAGCAGCGGCATGACGACAGCGGAGAAGGCGACGTAGGTGCCGGCCATCAGGGTGTTGGCGACGGCACCGGCGGTGAGCCAGCGGCCGACGGTGTCCCGGGTGCCGGCGATCGCGTCGGTGCCGGCGGTGAGCGTGTGGTTGATCGCAGCCATGACGAACTCCCTTGAGAATGAGGGTGGTTGGTGGTGAGGCGACGGCCCGCGTCCTCCGCGTCCGGCTGCCTCGCTCCCCGACACCTCAAGACTCTCGCGTCTGCCCACCCCGAACAACGGCCGATCTCCGAACCACCCTTAACCCCTGGGTTACCGTTCCCCGGCGGACCATTTCGGCACCGCACACCGTGGTTCTCGGTGCGCCCGGGCCGACCGACGACCTCACCTCACCTCACCGCACCGCCCCGCTCACGTGTGGTCCCGGCCCAGGGAGGTGATTTCGGCGAGGGAGGCGTTGCCACCGGTGCACACGACGGCGATGTTCAAGCCCTTGAACTCGGTGGGGTGGGCGAGTACGGCCGCCAGTGCGGCGGCGCCGGCGCCCTCGGCGAGGGTGTGTGCGTGGGTCGCGAGCAGCCGTTGTGCGCGGGCGATCTGCGCGTCGGTGACGAGCAGGAAGTCGGCCAGGCCGGTGGTCCGCAGCAGGCGCTGGGGGAGTTCGAAGCCGCGACCGGTGGCCAGGCCCTCCACGACGGTGGCGTTCGCCCGGGTGACGCACGAGCCGGTCCGCCACGAGTCGTGCGCGGCTGGAGAGGCGGCCGACTGTACGGCGAACACCCGGCAGTTCGGTGCGAGTTCGGCGGCCACGAGCAGCGCGCCGGCCGCTCCGGTGCCGCTGCCCACCGGGACCAGGATCGCGTCCAGGTCGGGTCGGGCCGTGAGGATCTCCAGATATGTGGTGCCGACCCCGGCCACCAGGCCCGCGGTGTCGCCGGGGCTGATCAGGAGCCCGCCCCCGGCGACCGCGTACTCCTCGGCCCGCGACTGCGCGCCGGCCATGTCCGCGCCGTGCAGCAGCACCTCGGCGCCGAGCGCGCGGACCGCCCGCACCTTCGCCGGGTTCGCCTCGGCGGGCATCACCACCGTGCAGGACGCGTCGAACGCGGCGCACGCGTAGGCGATCGACTGCGCGTGGTTGCCGGTCGAGTAGGTGACCAGGCCCCGGGCGCGCTCGGCGGGGCTCAGGCCGGCCAGCAGGGTCAATCCGCCCCGCACCTTGAAGGCCCCGACCGGCTGGACGTTCTCGTGTTTGACATACACGTGTGCGCCGGTGGCCGCGTCGAGTGCGGGATACGACCACATCGGCGTCGGCGGGAGGTGTTCGGCGAGAAGATCGCGGGCCGCCAGGACGTCGGCGAACGTGGGGCCGGCAGTGGTGCCGGTGGTGTCGACTGTGCTGACCGTTGCGGCTGTTTCGGCGGCCTGGGAAGCGAGGTCGGCGGCTGCGAAGGCGGGGTCGGCGTCCATGCCGCCATCGTGGGGTGCCGACATCCCATCGGTCCAATGCCAGTCTTCTCGGATATCCATAGACATGATTGATAGGTTGCCGAACGTGCTCGACGTCACCCGCCTGCGCGTGCTCGCCGCCGTCGCCCGGCACGGCTCGGTCACCGAGGCGGCCCGGGTGCTGGGGTACGCGCAGCCCTCGGTCAGCCACCACCTCTCCCGCCTGGAGGCGGAGACCGGCAGTCGGCTGATCCAGCGAGTGGGACGGGGCATCCGACTGACCGACGCGGGACGCACGCTGGCCGAGCGGGCCGAGGAGATCCTGGGCCGGTTGGACGCGGCCGAGGCCGAACTGGCCGCCTACACCGGACTGCGCGCGGGCCGGGTCCGGCTGGCCGCGTTCCCCTCCGCACTGGGCACCTTCGTACCGCGCGCCGCGGCCGCGTTCAGCGCCGCTCATCCGGCCGTCGAGCTGCGCCTGGTCGAGGCCGAACCACCGCACGCGGTAAGGCTGTTGCGCGCCGGCGAGGTAGATGTCGCACTGCTGTTCACGCACCCGGGGCAGCCGGTGGAGAGGGGCGACGGGCTGCGTCGCACCCGGCTGTTGGTCGAGCCGATCCACCTGGTGACGCCGATGGGGACGGTCGGTGATCGGCTCGTCGACCACGCGCGACGACGCTGGATCACCGGGTGCGAACGTTGCCGCACACACCTGATCCGCTCATGCGCGACGGAAGGGTTCGTACCCGAAGTCGCCTTCACCACCGACGACTACGTCGCCGTCCAGGCACTGGTCGCGGCCGGCCTCGGCGTCACCACGCTGCCCGGTCTGGCACTGGCGGCGCAGCGCAACGCGGCGGTGCGCACGGTGCGACTGCCCGATCAGGAGCGGCTCGTCGACGCGGCGGTGCACGGCGCGGCGCCGGATCCACCGGCCACCGCCGCGTTGTTGGGCGAGTTGGTCCGCGCGGCGGCGACGGCACTGCCACAGCCGTGACCGGGAATCGGCCCGCTGTTCTCCGGGACCTGCGGGCCGAGCGAGCGAGCGAGCGGGCGGCCCGGGCCGGCGGATCGTGCCGGCGGTCAGTCCGGCGCGTCCCCGTGGATCCGGGCCAGGATCTGCGGATTGGTGACATGTACCGGGACGTTGTCCTCGTCGAACAGGCCGAGTCGGTGGAGCGCGCCGCCCTCGACCGGGATGACCGCGCCGGTGGTGTAAGCGGACAGGTCCGAGATCAGGAACAGGACCGCGGCCGCGACGTCGGCGGGTGTGCCCCGGCGGCGCAGCGGGACCCCTCGGCCCGCGAGCTCCGGGTCCTGCGCGGCGGCGGTCGCGCGCGGCGTGGTGATCGAGCCGGCCGCGATCCCGTTGACCCGGATCCCGTACCGGCCCCACTCCAGGGCCAGTGTCCGGGTCAGCCCGAGAACGGCGGCCTTGGCCGTGCCGTAGCCCACGTGATAGGGCGCGGCGACCACGCCGCCGGTGGAGTTGATGGTCACGATCGAGCCGGGCGACTCGTGCGCGACCAGGTGCCGGGCGACGGCCTGGGACAGCCACATCACGTGATGCAGGTTCAGCTCGAAGGACTCGTCCCACTGCGCGCGGTCGAAGTCCAGCGCGGGCGCCCAGTGCGGCAGCAGGCTCCCACCCACCACGTTGACCAGTCCGTACAGTTCACCGGGCGCGGCAGCGGCCCGCTCCAGCACGGTCGCCACTCCTTCGGCGGTGGAGACGTCCGCACACACCGTGCGCAACGTGCCACGCGGGCCGACCGGCCCCGCCGAATCCACCGGCCCCGCCGAATCCGCCGGCCCCGCCGAATCCTGCGTCCCCGTCGAATCCGCCAACTCGGCTTCGATCGCGGCCAATCGCTCGGCGTCCCGATCCACGCCCAGCACGGTGGCACCGGCTTCGAGCAGCCCGCGCGCGCAGGTGGTCCCGATCCCGCCGCCACCGGCCCCGGACACGATCACCGTCCGCCCGGTCAACCTGATCCGCTCCGCTATCACCGCTGCCGCACTCCCTCGGTCGTCGTGTTCGTATCGGTCACCGGCCCGTCGCCTCAAGCCGGATCCGCGCCGGTGCCGCGAGCCCGGGCCGAATTCGCGCCGGCGGACCGCAGTCGAGGCAGCACCTCGTGGCCCAGCGCGGCGATCTGCTCACGCGCCGCTTCGGAGGACACGCCGGGCACGTGGATCCGCAGGTTGAGGCACGTGGCGCCGATCTCGGCCCGTACCGCGGCGAGTTCGTCGGCGAGCGCGACCGCGTCGTCGTGGCAGGCGAACCCGGTGCCGCGCCAGTGCCGTTGAGCCGCCGCCGGGGTGTAGCCCCGATACACCCGGGACTGCCGCTCGAACGCCTCGCGCGGCGGATCTCCGATCCACACGCGGCGGATCAGCACGCGAGGCCCGGCACCGCCGGCGTCGAGGTATCGATCCGTCAACTCGCGCAGCCGGGCCGGCTCCGAACCACCGTCGAAGAGGATGCCCGCACCGGCCTCGGCCGCTCGGCGCACCGCGCCCGGACTCATCGCCGCGCTCACCACGGGCACCGGTCGCGCGGCGCACCCGGACAGGGCCCGGTCACCGGCCAGTTCGCCCAGTTCCGTGCCACGCAGCAACTCGGTCAGCCGGGGCAATCCCGCCCGAAATCCGGCCGCCCGGGCCGCGAAGTCGAGGCCCATCAGCCGAAAGTCGAGTTCCAGTCCGCCGGGCGCGACCCCGACGCCGACCCGCCCGGGATGCAGCGCGGCCAGCCACGCCACCTCCTCGGCGAGCATCGCGACCGGCCGCAGCGGGAGTAGTACGGGGGCGGCGGCGGCCCACCCGGAGGGCATCCGGTCCAGCATCCAACCGGCCACCTGGAGTGGATTGGGCAGGTACCCGGCGAACCCGCCGTGATGCTCACTGGTCATCACGCCGTCGAAGCCGCTCTCCGCGCCGAGTACGGCCTGCCGGATCGCCTCTCCGGCCACGCCCGACGCGTCGAGCCCGTCGTGCGGATAGATCCGCAACGAGATCGACCCGGCCCCGAACGGCACCGTCGCGGCGACCCGTTCCGCCGACATACCACCACATCCCCTCGATCGGGTGCCGGCGATCATGGCAGAGCGGGCGTGCCGAAAAAACCACCACGAGGTGTGATACCGGCTGGGGGATCAAGAGAAACCGTGGTCGGCGCCGAGAAGGGACTTGCGCGGTGAAACCCCCGGCGGCGTCGGTACGCGGCCCTCGGGCGAGACGAGCCCCGGGGCCGCGGGCCCGCGCCGGCTACTTCGGGTCGCGGTTGAAGCGCACCGTCGACCAGCGGTAGCCGAGCCCGATCAGGCCGCCGCACCAGGCGATCGCGAGCCATCCGTTGTGGCCGATCTCGGTGCCGAGCAGCAGGCCGCGGAGGGTTTCGATGGCGGGGGTGAACGGCTGGTACTCGGCGATCGGTCGGAACCAGCCGGGCATCGTCTCGGCCGGGATGAAGGCGCTCGAGACGAGTGGCAACAGGATCAGCGGCATCGCACTGTTCGCGGCCGCTTCGGGGTTCGGGCTCGCCATTCCCATTCCGACCGCGATCCAGGTCAGCGCCAAGGCGAACAGCACAAGCAGGCCGAACGCCGCGAGCCATTCCAGGGCCGAGGCGTCGGTGGACCGGAAGCCGATGGCCACGGCGACGGCGCCCACGAGAACCACGCTCATCACGCACTGGAGCACGCTGCCGAGGACATGCCCGACGATCACGGAGCCGCGGTAGACCGCCATCGTGCGGAAGCGGGCGATGAGTCCTTCGGTCATGTCCATGGAGATGTACACCGCGGCCCCGATCGCGGTGCTGCCGATGGTCATCAGCAGGATGCCGGGGACGATATAGGCGGTGTACTCGGAGCGGTCCGCGCCGCCGCCGTCGATGCCCGCGCTCATCACGTCGCCGAAGATGTAGACGAAGAGCAGCAGCAGGACGATCGGCGTGAGCAGCAGGTTCAGGGTTCCGGAGGGGTAGCGCCGGGCGTGCAGGAGGTTGCGGCGCAGCATCGTGTTCGAGTCGCGTACGGCGAGGGAGAGGGAGCTCATCGGACAGCCTCCTTCGGCTGGTCGGTGCCGCCGGTGAGGGCGAAGAAGACGTCGTCGAGGTCGGGGGTATGGACGGTGAGTTCGTCGGCTTCGATGTCCTCCGCGTCGAGTAGGTCGAGGATGGAACGCAGTTCGCGTTGGCTGCCGTCGCTGGGGATCCGCAGGGACGACGTCTCGTCGTCGCAGGTGACGCCGTGCAGGGCGGCGGCGGCGCGTTCGTAGGCGCGTGGGTCGGTGAATCGGAGCCGGACGTGTCCGCCGGGGACGAGTCGTTTCAGCTCGTCGGCGGTGCCCTCGGCGGCGATCTTTCCGTCGTGGAGCACGGCGATGCGGTCGGCGAGTTCGTCGGCCTCGTCGAGGTATTGGGTGGTGAGGAG
>NZ_JBVHLU010000179.1:0-12298 GCF_055558835.1 Embleya sp. NPDC025285 | reverse complement strand
CTTTGTGGCCGGGGGGTGGGGGTGCAGGTGTGTGTTCTTCCGATCTCGTCGCCGGCTCGCGAGGCGCCGTTTTTTCTTCCCCCCGCTTCGCTCCCCAAAAAAAAAGCGCCCCCTCGCTCGGGGCTTCGTGTCCCTCCGCTTCGCTCCGGGCCACGAAGCCCACACCTGCGGCTCCGCCGCTCTCCGCGCTTCGCGCGTCGATCACTGGGGTGGGCGCGGGTCGGGGGCGCTGACGCGCCAAACCGCAGCCGGATCCGCCGGCCCGGTCGCGGGCGGGCCGACCTCTCACCGCAGCAGCCAACCCCACCCATCCGGCAAACCACACCGGGGCCGCGAGGCCGGATCAGGCCCCCACGCAGCCCCTGAAACCCCAACCTCCGCACCAAAGGCAACGGGTGGAGCGGGTGGGTACACAACCCAAAACAACCAAAGACGCATCCGCAGCAACGCGCACAGCGCGCGCCGATCGCCCACGCGACCCACCCGCTACCGCAGCGAACCCGCCCAAACCGCTTCGCCCATCAGGGTCATGTGACCTCGAGCTTGGCCCCGGCGGCCGTGGCCAGGAGTTCTTCCGCGTGGGCCCGGCCGAGTTCGGAGTCTTCCAGGCCGGCCAACATGCGGGAGAGTTCTCGGACTCGGGCCGGGTCGTCGAGGGTGACCACTCCGGAGCGGGTGACCGTACCGTCGCTGGACTTTTCCACCACCAGGTGGCGGTCGGCGAAGGCCGCCACCTGGGGGAGGTGGGTCACCACGATCACCTGGGCGACCCGCGCCAGGCGGGCCAGGCGGCGGCCCACCTCGACCGCGGCCTTGCCGCCGACGCCCTGGTCGACCTCGTCGAAGACGAACGTGGGGACCGGGTCGGCGCCGGCGAAGACCACCTCGACGGCGAGCATCACCCGGGAGAGCTCACCGCCGGAGGCACCCTTGGCCAGCGGTCGCGGTGGCGCTCCCGGGTGCGGGGACAGTTGCAGTTCGACCTCGTCCACGCCCGCCTGGCCGTACGCCAGGACCCGATCGCCGACCGGCAGCCCGTCCGGGTCGTCCACCCCGGAGATGGCCACGCCGACCCGCGCGTACGGCATCGCCAGCGCCGCCAACTCGCCGGTCACCGCCGCCGCGAAGCGTTCCGCCGCGGCGTGCCGGGCCGCCGACACCTCGCTCGCGAGCGCCGCCAACTCGACCCGCAGCGCGTCCCGTTCGGCGGTCAGTTCCTCGGTGCGGTCGTCGTCGCCGTCCAACTCGGCCAACCGCGTGGCCGAGCGCTCGGCCCAGGCCAGCACCTCGTCGATCGACTCTCCGTACTTGCGGGTCAGCGCCGACAGCGCCGCCCGCCGCTCTTCCGCCGCCGCGAGCCGAACCGGGTCCGCGTCCACGCCGGCCGCGTAGGAGGCGAGCTCGGTGGCCACGTCGGACACCAGGTAGCCGACCTCGCCGAGCCGATCCGCCAACGCCGCCAACGCCGGGTCGTGCGCGCGTACCGCCTCCACCGCCCGCTGCGCGGCGCCCAGCAGGGTCGAGGCGTCCACCGCGTCCGTACCGGTCTCCGGATCGCCCAACAGCGCCTCGTGCGCCGTGGTCGCCGCGGTGCGCAGCGCGTCCGCGTGGCCCAGCCGCAAGGTCTCCGCAGCCAGTTCCGCGTCCTCGCCCGGCTGCGGCACGACCTGTTCGATCTCGGTCAGGCCGAACCGCAACAGATCGGCCTCCTGCGCGCGTTCGCGCGCACGGGTGGTGATCTCGGCGAGTTCCGCGCTCACCTCGCGCAGCCGCCGATAGACCCCGCCGTACGCCTTCAACGGCACCGACACGGCCTCCCCGGCGTACCGGTCGAGCGCGCCGCGCTGCCGGGCCGGGCGCAGCAGCCGCTGCTGATCGGTCTGGCCGTGCACCGCGATCAGGTCGTCGGCCAGGTCGGTCAACAACCCGACCGGCGCGGACCGCCCGCCCACATGCGCACGCGAGCGACCCTCGGCCGAGACCGTCCGCGCCAGCAGCAGCTCGTCGTCGTCCAGCTCGGCGCCCGCCTCGATCGCCCGACGCCCCGCCGGCGAGTCCGCCGGCACGCTGAGCCGACCCTCCACCAGGGCCTTCCCCGTCCCGTTGCGCACCAGCCCGGCATCGGCCCGCCCACCGAACAGCAAGCCGAGCCCGGTCACCACCATCGTCTTGCCGGCGCCGGTCTCGCCCGTGACCACGGTGAAGCCCGGCGCGAGCTCGACTACGGCGTCTTCGATGACACCCAGACCCTGTATCCGCATCTCTTCGAGCACGGGACGACACTACGAGGTCGTGGGGACTCCACGCGAAGAACGCAGTTCAACGGCGTGTGTTCAACACACGAACAGACGACCGTATCGACGATCCGGCCCGGAAAGGCGACTCACTTTCGCCCGCGCCAGCCCTTGACCGGCAGCGCGAACTTGGCCACCAGTCGATCCGTGAACGGTGCCCGATGCAACCGCGCCAACCGCACCGGCTGGGTCCCGCGACGCACCTCCACACGCGCCCCGGCAGGCAACTGCACGGTGCGCCGGCCGTCACACCACAGCGCGCCGGGCGGCGTCTCCGGCGCGAGCTCGAGCGCCAGCACCGAGTTCGGCGAGACCACCACCGGGCGCGCGAACAACGCGTGCGCGCTGATCGGCACCATGATCAGCGCCTCCACCTCGGGCCACACGATCGGCCCGCCGCCGGAGAAGGCGTACGCGGTCGACCCGGTCGGCGTCGCGCACACCACCCCGTCGCAGCCCCACCGGGACAGCGGCCGGCCGTCCACCTCGGCGACCAGTTCCAGCATGCGCTCACGCGACGCCTTCTCGATCGCGGCCTCGTTCAGCGCCCAGTTGGTGTGCACGATCTCGCCGTTGACCCGCACCAGCACGTCGAGCGTCATGCGCTCCTCGACGTCGTAGTCGCGCGCCACGACCCGCTCCACCACGTCGTTGAGGTCCTCGCGCTCGGCCTCCGCCAGGAAGCCGACCCGGCCCAGGTTGACCCCGAGCATCGGCACCGCCGCCTCGCGTACCAGCTCCGCGCCGCGCAGCAGCGTGCCGTCGCCGCCGAGCACGATGGCCAGCTCGCAGCCCTTGGCCGCGTCCGGCTCCACCGACACCACGACCGCGCCCGGCAGGGCCAGGTCGTCCGCCTCGTTCTCGAGCACCCGTACGCCCAGGCCCGCCGCGATCAACCGCTCCACCACCAGCCGTGCGCTGCGCAATGCCGCAGGTCGGCCGGTGTGCGTCACCACCAGTACCGTGCGATCGTTCATGCCCGTATCCCCTCGTCCGCATCGAACCGACCGCAGCCGTACCCGTACGCCGTGACGCTACCGTGCGCGCCGCTCACCGAGGCCCCTCGGCGACCGCCCGATCGACGTCCGCCGGGTCCAACTCCGGCGCACCGGCCCGCATCCACAGGAAGTACTCGACGTTGCCCGAAGGCCCCGGCAGCGGCGACGCGGTCACCCCGAGCACACCCAGCCCCGTCTTCGCGGCCTGTTCCGCGACCGTACGCACCGCCTCGGCCCGCAAGGCCGGATCACGCACCACCCCGCCCGCGCCGAGCCGCTCGCGCCCGACCTCGAACTGCGGCTTGACCATCATCACCAGATCCGCGTCCGGCGCGGAACAGCGCACCAGCGCGGGCAGCACCAGCCCGAGCGAGATGAAGGACAGGTCGCCCACCACCAGATCGACCGCCGGCCCCACCTGATCCGGCGTCAGCTCACGCACGTTGGTCCGGTCTCGTACCGTCACCCGATCGTCGCTGCGCAGCGCCCAGGCCAGTTGCCCGTACCCGACGTCCACCGCGACCACGTGCGCCGCGCCCGCGCGCAGCAACACGTCGGTGAAGCCGCCGGTGGAGGCGCCCGCGTCGATGCAGCGCCGCCCCTCGACGGTGAGGCCCAGCGGGGTGAACGCGGCCAGCGCGCCCGCGAGTTTGTGTCCACCGCGCGAGACGTAGTCCGGATCGCCCTCGTCGGCGGCGACCACCACGGCCGCCCCCGCATCGACCTGGGTGGCCGCCTTGGTCGCGGCCTGACCGCCCACCGTCACCCGCCCGGCCGCGATCAGTTCGCTCGCGTGGTCCCGGGAGCGAGCGAGTCCCCTGCGCACCAGCTCGGCGTCGAGCCTGCGTCGTGCCACCGGTCGTGCCTGCCGTTCCTTGGTTGTGCCGAAGTCGTCGACGAGGACCGCCGTTCCCGCGCCCGACACGCGTGGGTCCCTCGCCCGAGTCGGGATTCGGACCTACCGGTCCAGGTCCGCCAGGGTGTCCCGCAGCCCTCGGTGCACATCCTCGTACACCGACCCGTGCGCCTCGGTGGGCAGGTCACCCACACGGCTCAGGGTGGCGAGTACGGCGTCCACGTGCGGATCACCGGTGGGCGCGGGCGGCTCGACGTCGAGCGGCCCGATCGCGGTCGGCCCCGAGGGCGCGACGAGCCCGACCGCGCCGGACCCGTCGCCGCCCGCCACGCCCACGTCCGCGCCCTCGCTCACGACTGCTCGTCCGCGCCCGCGGCCGGCTCGGCGGGCTTGCGGATGGCCTTCTTGGCCGGCGTCGCCTTCTTCGTCGCGGCGGTGCCGTTCGTCTTGCGCGCGGGCTTGCGCGGGCCGGCCACCGGAGCCGACGCGGGCGCGTTCGCGGCCGTCTTGCGCGCCGCGGCCTTCTTCGCCGCAGCGGGCTTCGGGGCGGCTGCGGGCTTCGGGGCGGCGGGCTCGGCGACCGGCGAAGCGGCGGCACGGGTCGCGGCCGGCGAGCCCGTACCCGTCGCCGGACGGGCCGTCCGCGGCGTGGACGCGCGCGCCAGGCGATGCTCCAGGTCGGTCACCCGGCTCTTGAGCCGAGCGATCTCCTCCTCCGCCTTGATCAGATCCTTGGTCCACGGCTTCGACCGGGACAACGCCTTGTCCACCTCGCCGCGCACGACGCCCACGAGCAGGTCCCGGTTCGCCTTGCCCGTCTCGTACAGCTCCTCGGCGACCTGCTGCACGTACTGCGGCAACGCCTGGGCCTGGTCGGGCACCTGCTCCAGGTCCAGGCCGCTGCGCTCGACGAGGGCCTTGGCCACCTCGGTGACACGCTGCCGGGTCATCTCGGTCAAGCCACTGGCGATCTGAAGGTAACTGCGAACGACATCTCGCATAAGCGGCGCCTGCCTTCCTGCTCCGGCCGCCGTATGCGTGCCTGCGCGGCGATACGAACGGCGATGATCGGTCTGCTCCGACGCTACCCTCTCGACCGGCGCGGGGCCGGAAGCAACGACATGCGGGCCGCGCCGAGAACGACGGAGAAGGGCGGAGAGGGGCCGAGAGAGGGGAAGAAGGACGGAGAACGACATGGCGCCGGCCCGAGGACGGCCGCCGACCACGGCCGTCGACGACGACCGAGGAGGAGGCGGCGGAAGGCGAGCCGACCGCACCCGGCGACCCGGCCCGGCATCGGCGGACCCCTGGTGGGGTACGGTCGCCAACCGGATCCCACGGAAGGAACGCCTTCGCATGGCCACCGTCGAAGAGTGCCGCAAGGCCCTCGAGGAACTGTCCGCCAAGATGGGCCGAGCGGAGGGCGAAACCCGCAAGGCCACCCAGCTCGACCGCAGCCTCAGTTGCCGCGTCACCGACCTCGACGTCACCTTCTCCGGCCGACTGCGCGACGGCGCGCTGCACGACATCGACACCGAGCCGCGCACCGACAAGGCACAGATCCGGCTGAGCCTGACCGGCGACGACCTGATCGCGCTGGTCGCCGGCGAACTCAACTTCGGTGCCGCGTGGGCCAAGGGCCGGGTCAAGCTGGACGCCTCGTTCAAGGACCTGCTGGTCCTGCGCAAACTGCTCTGACCCGGCCCGCCCCACCTCGGGTCGCGCCCGCTACCAGCCCAGACGCGACGCGACCCCGGCCGTGTCCACCGGCGCGGGCGCCGCCCAGGCCGCGGCGCACGCCGCCCGCAGCCCGTCGATCCGCTCGCCCTTGCCCTCGACCGCCAACGCGCCGTCGACCACCCGCGCCGACCAACCACCGCACACCCACGCCCCGCCCTCCGGCCGGGCCGTCACCGGCGCGGCCAACAACGCCCGCAGGTCCTCGGCCACGAACGTCGGCCGCCGGCCCTCGCCCGCCGCCAGCAGCCCATCGGGCGTGGTGACCCCGGTGAGCACCAACAGGCTGTCCACGCCCCCTTTGCACGCGCCCTCGATGTCGGTGTCCAGCCGGTCACCCACCACCAACGGCCGACGCGCGCCGGTACGCAGGATCGTCTCCCGATGCAGCGGCAACTCGGGCTTGCCCGCGACCACCGGCTCGACCCCCGTCGCCGCTCGCACCACGCCCACCAACGCGCCGTTGCCCGGCGCGATCCCACGCTCGGTGGGAATGGTCAGGTCCGCGTTCGAGGCCACCCAGAACACCCCGCGCGCCACCGCGTACGACGCCTCGGTGAGCGCCTGCCACCCCACGTCGGACGCGAACCCCTGAACCACCGCCGCGGGCTCCTCGTCCGCCGACCGCACCGGTCGCAGCCCGTGCTCGCGCAACGCCACCTCCAGCCCCGCGCCGCCGACCACGAGCACCGCCGCGCCCTCGGGCACCCGCTCCGCGACCACCCGCGCGGCGGCCTGCGCCGAGGTCACCACGTCCTCGGGCTGCGCCGGGATGCCCAGCTCGACCAGATGTTCGGCCACCGTCTTGGGCGGCCGGGACGCGTTGTTCGTGACGAACGCCAGCCCCATTCCCCGCCGCCGAGCCTCGGCCAGCACCTCCACCGCGTGCGGAACGGCCCGCGCGCCGGTGTACACGACACCGTCCAGGTCGAGCAGCGCGACGTCGTACTCCCGTGCCAACTCCCCCGCCGCCGCAGCCACGTCCGGAGCGTCCACCCCCGATGCCGAAGTCGTTGCCGAGGTCGAAGTCGTTGCCGAGGTCCCTGCCGAGGTCTGCTTGCTCACGCGTCGTCGCTCCTGTCGTCCATGTCCCCACCGTCCTTGCCGATCGTCCCGTACGCGCCGGCCCTCGCGCGCAACGTGGCCCGCGCCTGGACCAGCGCCGTCCGGTAGTGCTCGGTCTCCGGCCGCATCGCCACCGCGAGCGCCAAGTGCTCCACGGCGGTCTCGAAATCGCCGAGCCGCGACGCGGACAGTCCCCACCCGAACTGCGCGTAGTCGTCCGCCGGATCCGACTCGGCCACCGCCCGAAAATGCCGCAGCGCCTCGTCGTGTCTGCCCGAGTCGAACCAGGCCCGCGCCAGCGCCTCCCGCACACTGCGCGACTCCGGCGCCGCGTCCGCCGCCCGCGCCAGCAACTGCGCGGCGGCGGCCGGATTACCCGACGAGAGCAACTGCATGCCACGCCGATACCAGTCGTACACGTCTCCCGTGGGCGCACCGTTCACCCCGCCGGCTCCCTGAGCCATCGCCATGATGCCCTCCCGCAACTCGACCATCCGCCGGCCGGCGAAATCCGGCGGCCGGCGACATCGGATGTCCTGATCTTGCCCGGGCTCGGGCCCGTAACATTCGGCCATGGACGACGCAGTGCCGAACGGGCTCGATCTGGCCCCCTTCCGCGGGCTTCGCTACGACCCGGAACACGTGGGGGACGTCGCCTCGGTGACCTCGCCGCCGTACGACGTGGTCGAGCCCGGCGGCGTACCCGCGCTGGAGGACGCCGATCCGCACAACATCGTGCGCCTGGTCCTCCCGCGCAGCGCGGAACAGGCGGGCACCACGTTGCGCACCTGGCTGGCCGAGGGCGTCTTGCGCCCCGACCCGCTGCCCACGCTGTACGTATACGAACAGCGCGACCACAACTCCATCCAACGCGGTCTGATCGGCGCCCTCTCGCTCGACTCCGCGGTCCTGCCGCACGAGGACGTGATGGCCGGCCCGGTCGCGAACCGCGCCGCGCTGATGACCGAGTTGTCGGCCAACCCCGAGCCGATCCTGCTGGTGTACACCGGCGGCGGGCGCGCCTCGGACATCGTGGAACAGACCACCCACCAGTCGCCGCTGGTCGGTCTGCGCACGCCGGACGGCATACGTCACCGGCTGTGGGGGGTGACCGATCGGCACGCGCTCGCCGCGATCCGCGAGGACCTCGCGCATCGCAAGGCGCTGATCGCCGACGGCCACCACCGCTGGGCGGCCTACGCCAGGATGCGCGACCGCGCGCACGCGGACGGCCGTGGCAACGGCCCCTGGGATCGCGGCCTGGTGCTGCTCGTGGACACCGTCCGACACCCGCTGAGGGTCGGCGCGATCCACCGCGTCCTGCCCAAGCTGCGCCCGGCCGACGCGCTGAACGCCCTGGCCACCTACGGCGACGCGGGCGCCGGCGCGTTCCTGGCCCGCCCCCTCGACGGCACTTTGCCGGCCGCCCTGTGGGCACTGGACCAGGCCACCGGACCGGCCTTCCTGCTCGCCGGCGACCGCCGCTTCCACCTGCTCACCGGCCCCGACCCGGACCTGCTCGACCTCGCGATCCGCGCCGACCGCCCGCACATGTGGCGCTGCCTGGACGCCACCGTCCTGCACGCGGCCCTGCTCGATCACGTCTGGCACGTCCCCGACAACTGGGACAACATCACCTACGTCCACGACGCCACCGCCGCCGTACGCCAGGCCAACCACACGGGCGGCACGGCAATCCTGCTCCGTCCCACCGACGAGCGGGTGGTGAGAACGCTGGCAGAACAAGACGTGCGCATGCCGCGCAAATCAACATCATTCGGCCCGAAACCAGCCACCGGCTTGGTGCTACGAACCTTGGACCTGGACGAGTAGCCCCAACCATCCCCACCCCACAACCGACCCCGCCTCGTAGTCGGCGCCAAGTCGTAGGCGGCGCCGGGTCGTAGGCGGCGTCGCGTCGCGGTCGCGGGTGGGACTGGGCCGGGGCGGGTCCAGTCGGGGCGGGTCGCAGGCGGAGCCGGCTCGGGCCAGGCTGCGAGCGCCGCTGGGTCGCAGGCGGAGCCGGATCACAAGCGGGACCGGGTCGCGGTTCGAGCCGGCTCGCAGGCGGGACCGGGTCGCGGGGCCGGACCAGGCCACCCCGGCGCCCCTGAAACCCCAACCTCCGCGCCAAAGGCAACGGGTGGAGCGGGTGGGTACACAACCCAACCCAACCAACGCGCAACGGTGGCCACGCCCGAAACGCAAGAAGGGCCCGACACACATACGTGCCAGGCCCTTCTCACCTCCCACCGCCAAGTCAGTCCTTCTCGGCCGCCGACTCGTCATCCGCAACCACGTCCGAGTTCGCCGCACCGGCAACCTCGTCCTCGGCCGCAACCTCGGCCTCGACGTCGGCAACCTCGTCCCCGGCCTCCTCGTCGGAGTCGGCGGAGCCGTCGACGTCGACGTCGTCGGATTCCGCGTCCGCGTCATCCTCCGCGTCCGGGTCGAGCGCGTCGGTGAAGTCGAGGCCGTCGAGTTCGGCGACCCGCTCGGCCGCACCCGTCTCGCCCGTCGTGTCCGCCTCGGCTGCCCGGCCGAACCAGTCGCGCGCCTCATCGTCCCGGCCCACGGCCGCCAACGCGTCGGCGTACGCGAATCGCAGTCGCGCCACCCACGGATTCGTCGACGCCGAGTTCAGCTCCGGCACCTGCAGCGTGACCACGGCCGCGTCGAGCTGGTCCAGGTCGCGACGCGCGCCGGCGGCAACGATCCGCAGCTCGATCTGCGCGGCCTTGTCCAGTTCTTTGACCTCGTCCGCGCCGGCCATCTGCAACGCCCGCTCCGGACGGCCCAGCCCACGCTCGCAGTCGGCCATCACGGCCCAGTGCTCGCTCGAACCGGTCATCCGCCGCGCCGCACGCAGCTCGGACAGCGCCTCAGCGTACGCGCCCGCCATGTACGCGGCGATCCCCGCCGCCTCCCGCACCGCGGCAACACGCGACGCGAGCCGCAGCGCGACCTTGGCGTACTTGTAGGCCAGCTCCGGGTCCTCGTCGACCGTACGGCCGATCATCACCAGGTTGCGCGCGACCTCGTCGGCGAGGGTCTTGGGCAGCCCGCGCAGCTCCTGCCGCGCCTCCGCACCGAGCTCCTCGGCCTGCACGTCCTCCGGGATGTACATCCGCTCGACCGGCACGTAACCGGGCTCGTCCCGACGGTCGAACGACGGCCGCGACCCACCACGATCGTCCCGATTCCCATACGACGGACGGCTGTTCCCGCGATCCCGGTCCCCATGGGAGGGTCGGCCACCACGGTCGTCCCGGCTGAGCGAGGAGCGCGACCCACCACGATCCCCGCGGTCGCCATACGACGGCCGCGAGCCGCGGTCGTCCCGAGCGGGCCGGTCCGAACGCTCCGGCCGATCCGACCGGAACGGCGAACGCGACGAAGCACCGCGGTCGTCCCGAGCGGGCCGGTCCGAACGCTCGGGCCGGTCCGACCGGTACGGCGGACGCGAACCGCCACCGGAACGATCGTCACGATTGAACGCGGGACGCGCCGAGCCACCACGGTCGTCCCGGTTGAACGACGGGCGACGGTCCCCACCACGCTCGTCCCGACCACCACTCGCCGGACGACCCGAACCCCGGTCGTCCCGCCGCGGCGCCGGACGACGCTCGTGGAACGGCTGCCGCGCACCGGGCTGACCGTTGTAGGTCGGCCGGCTGCTGGCGCCGTCCTTGTAGTCGCGGTCCCCGAACTCCCGCTCGTCACGAGCGGACCGGTCCGAACGCTCCGGACGGTCCGACCGGAACGGCGGACGCGAACCGCCCGCACCGCTGCGGTCGTCCCGGTTGAACGACGGACGACGGTCCCCACCACGCTCGTCCCGGTTGAACGGGGGACGCGAGCCAGCCCGGTCGTCACGGTTGAACGAGGGACGCGACGAACCACCGCGGTCGTCCCGACCGGGCCGGTCCGAACGCTCCGGCCGATCCGACCGGAACGGCAAACGCCCACCGGCGCCACCCCGGTCGCCACGATCATCACGGTTGAACGAGGGACGCGACGAAGCACCGCGGTCGTCCCGAGCAGGCCGGTCCGAACGCTCGGGCCGGTCCGACCGGTACGGCGGACGCGAACCGCCACCGGAACGATCGTCACGATTGAACGAGGGACGCCGATCCCCGCCGCGCTCCTCACGGAACCCGGGCCGATCGTCGCGACCGGCCGGAGGCCGACGGTC
The DNA here is from genome assembly GCF_055558835.1 of Embleya sp. NPDC025285. Lineage (NCBI taxonomy): Bacteria > Bacillati > Actinomycetota > Actinomycetes > Kitasatosporales > Streptomycetaceae > Embleya > Embleya sp. NPDC025285. The sequence continues at coordinate 1,153 of NZ_JBVHLU010000179.1, read as the reverse complement.
GTCACGGTTGAACGGGGGACGCGAGCCACCCCGGTCGTCACGGTTGCCGTACGACGGGCGACTGCCACCACGGTCGTCACGGTTGTAGGGCGGACGCGAACCGCCGTCGCGGTCCGGCCGCGCGATCGCGTGGTCGCCGCGAGCCCCGTAGGACGTACGCGACTGGCCGCGGTCACGCTCGGGAGCGTCCGCCCGGAAGGGCGGACGGGACCCACCACGGTCGTCGCGGCCAGGGCGATCGTCACGAGCGGGCCGGTCCGACCGGTACGGCGGACGCGACCCCCCACCCGCACGATCGTCACGATTGAACGAAGGCCGCGAGGAACCCCCACGGTCATCGCGCCCACCGGACTGCGGCCGACCCGCACCACGGTCGTCACGGTTGAACGGGGGACGCGAGCCACCCCGGTCGTCACGGTTGCCGTACGACGGGCGACTGCCACCACGGTCGTCACGGTTGCCGAACGAAGGACGCGATCCACCGCGGTCGTCGCGGGCAGGCCGGTCAGAACGCTCGGGCCGGTCCGACCGGTACGGCGGACGCGAACCGCCACCGGAACGATCATCGCGATTGAACGGGGGACGCGAAGCACCACCGCGGTCGTCCCGACCGCCGGACTGGGGACGCCCACCGGACTGCGGCCGACCGGCGCCCGCGCCACGGTTGCCACCACGGTCGTCACGATTGAACGGAGGACGCGAACCGCCACGGTCGTCACGGCCACCCTGGTCACGACCACCGGAAGCCGGACGGCCACCGCGATCATCACGGTTGAACGGCCGGCGATCACCGCCGCCACCGCCCCCCGAGTACTGCGATCCACTGGGACGGCGACTCGGCCGTCCCTCGGAGGGGGGATTGGACATGGGATTTGCTCCTCGTGATCGTCGTACGGGTACGCAGTCGCCTGTGGCGCGACCACCATTGTCCCGTATGACGAACGAAGTCGGCGCACCCGATGGTGGCCCTGAGCCCCTGTGGACAGGAGTCGCCACGGTAAATAGAACTGGACAAAAAAATAAGGGGCCCCACCGGGGTGGGGCCCCTTACTCACGTTGATTCCGGCGGCGTCCTACTCTCCCACACCCCTTCGAGTGCAGTACCATCGGCGCTGGAGAGCTTAGCTTCCGGGTTCGGAATGAGACCGGGCGT
>NZ_JBVHLU010000178.1:0-13107 GCF_055558835.1 Embleya sp. NPDC025285 | reverse complement strand
AAGGAGGCTGTCCGATGAGCTCCCTCTCCCTCGCCGTACGCGACTCGAACACGATGCTGCGCCGCAACCTCCTGCACGCCCGGCGCTACCCCTCCCTCACCCTCAACATCCTGCTGACGCCGATCGTCCTGCTGCTGCTCTTCGTCTACGTCTTCGGTGACGTGATGAGCGCGGGCATCGACGGCGGCAGCGCCGATCGCGCCGGCTACATCGCCTATCTCGTCCCTGGCATCCTGATGATGACCATCGGCGCCACCCCGGCCGGGACCGCGATCTCCGTGTCCATGGACATGACCGAGGGCATCATCGCCCGCTTCCGTACGATGGCGATCCACCGAGGGGCGGTGCTCATCGGGCACGTCGTCGCAAGTGTGCTGCAGGCGGTCATCAGCGTCGTGCTCGTGGGCGCCGTCGCCGTGGCCATCGGCTTCCGATCCACCGACGCCACTGCCCTGGAATGGCTCGCGGCGTTCGGCCTGCTCACGCTGGTCGCCGTGGCGTTCACCTGGATCGCCGTCGGCATCGGCCTGGCCGGCCCCAACGCCGAGGCGGCCAGTAACAACGCGCTGCCGCTGATCATCCTCCCGCTCATCTCCAGCGCCTTCGTGCCCATCGACGCGATGCCGGGCTGGTTCCAGCCGATCGCCGAATACCAGCCGTTCACCCCCGCCATCGAAACCCTGCGCGGCCTGCTGCTCGGCACCGAGATCGGCGACAACGGGTGGGTCACGATCATCTGGTGCCTGGGCCTGGCCGCCCTCGGGTGCCGCTGGTCGAATTCGCTGTTCCGCCGCGACCCGAAATGAGCGTGCGGGCTGCCTCCCGCAGCTCGTCCCGCCCCAGGGCGGCGTACTCCGACACCGCTTCGGCGTACGCCGCCCGGTCGGCGTCCTCGGCCGCCCGCCGGGCGCGGTCCCCGGACATCGTCGGCGCGAACTCGCGCAGCACCCGCAGCCGTTCGGCCAAGGCGAGCATCCGCACGGCGCGGGCGTCGCCCGCCGCGAGCCCCGTCACGCCGAGCGCGTGCAGCACCGTCCCGAACACAGGGAGTTCCACCGGCGTGCGGGACGGGCCGGAAAGCAGCGTCCACAGCCGCTGCCGCAACCGAACGACCAGTTCCGCGACGGGCTCGAGGCGGCCGGCGTGCGCGTGCGCGGTCACCGCCGCCGCCTGGATCTGCAGCGCCCACGGGTCGAGCCAGGGGTCGCCGTCATGCATCGCGTCCGCCTCGGACATCCGCTCCACGGCACCGCGCCACAGGCCGAGCCCGGCCTCCGTCAGTCCGCGGGCGAGCGCGATCTCGGCGCGCGCGCCGAGATCGGGGCTGTAGAAGGCATCGGCCCGTGGGGTGTTGTCACCCTGGGCCTGCCCCAGCCAGTACTCGGCTTCGTCGTAACGGCCGCGCTGCAGGCAGGCGAGGGCGAGGGCCGATCGGATCCCGATGTAGTCGTGCGCGTCGCCGAGCCGCGGCAGCTGCTCGAGCGCCGCCTGGAGGTGTCTGTACGCGGCCTCGCCCCGCCCGGTCCGCAAGCACAGCTCGCTCAGCCGGGAATGACCCATGACCCGCAGGAACGGGTTGTCCGCCGAAGCCAGTGCGGCGGTCATCCGGCGGGCCGAGGCGAGCGCGCGGTCGATGTCGTGCTCGTGCTCCCAGACATAGGTGGCGACACACTCGGCGATGCCGGCGACCAGCGGCTGCTCGTGGCCGCAGAGCCTGTGCAGTACGTCGTAGTCGGGAGGCAGCATCTCGGGGATCGCGCTCAGCACCGCCGCGGTCGCGCGCAGCAGCGTGTCCGGCGGAGCCGGCGGCAGACGCCGCAGGGTGACGAGCCGGCGGGTGACGTCGGCGTGCGGACCGTAGTCCATGAACAGGCTCGCCATGCACAACACCGCGGCTGCGCGGGCGACTTCGACGTATCGGGGCTCAGGGCGATAGCGCGACAGCAGCGGACCGGTGTCCGCGGCCAGGGCGATGAGGCGGGGGTGGTTGGAGTCGGTGGACCACAGTGCGGCGAGGACGGCGGTGAGGGCGGCGGTGGTGGGGCCGTCCGTACGAGCCAGGGCGTGCCGCAGCGCCGACACGAGGTTGTCCTGCTCGGCCCTGATTCGCTCCCAGGCGGTCCGCGGTTCCGGGCCGAATACCCAGTCGTGGTAGGTGACCCCGAAGTCCCGTGCCCAGGCCAGGAATCGGTCGACGGCCTCCTCGTTCTCGCCCGCCTCCGCGCGCCGGGCCGCGCTGAACTCCCTCACGGTCTCCAGCATCCGGAACCGCACGCCGGCCGGGGTGTCGGTGACGGTCAGCAGCGACTGATCGGTCGCCTGCTCGAGGAGCAACAGCGCGTCCTTGCCTAGGAGGTGCTCCGCCGCTTCGCCCAGGAAGCCGCCCGGGAAGACGGACAGCGCGCGCAGCGCCGCCCTGGCGTCCCGGGTGAGCAGGTTCCAGCTCCACTCCACGACCGCGTGCAGGGTGCGGTGGCGCTCCGGCGCGTCCCGCGCCCCGCCGCGAAGGAGTGCGAATCGGTCGCCGAGCCGGCGGGCGATCTCCGCAACCGACAGCACTCGCACCCGCGCCGCGGCCAACTCCACCGCGAGCGGCAGCCCGTCGAGGTGGCGGCACAGCCCGGCCACCGTGTCCGGCGGCAGCTCCACGCCGGGCCGGGCGGCCCGGGCCCGCTGCGTGAACAGTTCGATGGAGGTGTCGAGACCGAGCTCCGGCAGCGCGTACACCGCCTCCGAGGTGAGGTCCAGTGGGGATCGGCTGGTGGAGAGCACCCGCAGGTCCTTCGTGGCCGCGACCAGGTTCTGTACGAGGGCGGCGGCGCCCCGGATGACCTGCTCGCAGTTGTCCAGAACCAGCAGGCCGGGCCCGGAGCCGAGCACACCGAGGATGGCGGACACCGGCTCGGCCGGGGCGTGGCCGCTCAGGGCGCCGGGCCGTCCCTCGCCCGCGCCGAGCGCGGACACCACCTCCGCGGCCACGTCCTCGTCCGCGGTGACGCCGGCGAGCGGCACGAAGTACACCGCGCGTTGCTCGGCCCGGCGGCTGACGGCGTGCACGAGCCGGGTCTTGCCGAGGCCACCGGGGCCCACGACGGTGACGGCGCGAGAGGCGCGCAGCAGCCGCTCCACCGCCGCGATGTCCTCGTCCCGCCCCAGCAGCCGGTTCGGCTCGTGCGGCACGCCGCGCCCGACCACAGGCGCCCGGGTGCGCAGCAGCTCCCGCTGTACGGCCTGGAGCCCGCCGCCCGGGTCCGAGCCGAGTTCCTCGCGCAGCTCGCGGCGGTACGCCTCATACCGCGTCAGCGCGGCGGACGGGCCCGCCGTCGCCGCCTCGCCGCGCAGCAACTCGGCGAGCACCTCCTCGTCGCGTGGGTGCTCCGCGGCGGCCGCGGCCAGCGGCCCCACCGCCTCCGCGTACCGCCCCAGCCGGGCGAGCGCGAGCGCCCGCGCGCGTACGAGCGTGCCGCGGACGGGGGCGCGCTCGGCGCGCAGCGCGGCCACGGGGTCGTCGGTGGCGCCGGCCCCGCCCGGGGTGCCCTCCCACAACGCGAGCCCGGCCTCGGCCGCCGCCAACGACCCCGCGTGCTCCCCGGTCCTGGCCCGGTCCGCGCTCGCGGCGGCGTGCAGCAGCAGGGCCGAGCTGTCGACCCGATCCTCGGCGAGGGCCAGCCGGTATCCGGTCGGCGTGCTCGCCAGGATTCCTGCGCCCAACTGCGCCCGCGCCCTGGACACCAGAACCTGCACCGCCTTCGCCGGTCGCTCCGGCAACTCGTCCGGCCACAGCCCCTCCACCAGACGTCCGGTGCTGCACCCCGTACGCAAATCACCCGCGAGCAGCGCGAGGAGAGCGCGGAGCCGGGGCGCGGTGACCTCCCGTCCGCGATAGGCGACACGCGGCAACAGAGTCAAGTCGGTGGTCACCCGTGCAGATTAGCCAAGGCCCGGCCGCCGGAACTCCCCCTGCGGGCCGCACTCCCGCTGCGAGGGCTTCACGCCCCGCCATGCCGTCCGACACCCGGGCCCGTGAGCCGCCCCGCGAACCGGCTCGCGATCGCAGATGTTGGAAGACGAAGCCGATGCGGCTCGCCCGCGTCGGACAGTCGCGCGTCCGACAGACGCCCCACGTCGTACCCGGCCAGACGCACGGTGCCCGACGTCGGCCGATCGAGGGTGCCCAGACGGATGGAGACGCCGACGAAGCTTCAAAGCCCCGTGGCCGTGCGGTGTTACAGCCCGAGCGCCCCCGCGACCGATACCCGCGGCACGGTGGGTCGACCCGGATCGCAGCGGGGCGTCGGGCACTCGGCAAACTTGCGCCATGAAACCTTCATCTTTGAGCCAAGGCGCCAACTTGCCCGTCGATTCCCCGGAAATCCGTGCCGAGCTTTCGTGGTCCCAGGGCCCCGGGGTACCCGACATCGACGCGTCGGCGCTGCTTCTCACGGACGCCGGACACGTGCGTGGGGACGGTGACTTCGTCTTCTACAACCAACCGCGCCACCCGTCCGAGGCGGTGACGCATCTGGGGAAGGAGAAGACCGCCGACGGCGTGACGGACACCCTCGCGGTACATCTCGCCGTCGTGGAAGACGCGATACAACGGGTCCTGCTGTGCGCGTCGTCCGAGGGTGGCACCTTCGGCCAGGTGCCGGACCTGAGCCTCAGGTTGCTGGACACTCGGACGTCGGCCGAGATCGCACGCTTCGACATGGAGGGCGGGATCGAGACCGCCTTCGTCAGCGGCGAGTTGTACCGGCACCACGGGCGGTGGAAGTTCCGCGCGGTCGGACAGGGGTACGCCTCCGGGCTCGCCGGGCTGGCCGCGGACTACGGCATCGCGGTGCACGACGAGCCGGCAACCGACCCTGTCGCGTCCCCGCCGGTTCCGGATCAACCGGTCGCTCCCCAGCCCCCGTCCGTGTCGGCGGCAGTACCCGTCGCCGCACCGGCCGAGCAGGGCGAGGAGGCGCTGCCCGTGGACATGCGCAATCGTCTTTCGCTCCGCAAGGAGCAAGTGGCGACAAGTCTCCGCAAGCACGGGGCGGCCGGGATCGCCGCCCGAGTGATCCTGGTCATGGACGCGTCCGGCTCCATGGACTGGCTCTACTCCCGCGGTGTCGTCGCCGACGTGGTGGAGCGCATGACGGCCGTGGCCGCGCGGTTGGAGGACGACGGTGTGATGCAGGCCTGGACGTTCGCCTCGGCCCCGGCGCGCCTTCCGGACCTGCGTGTGGGTCGACTCCCCGAATGGCTCCGGCTGCACGTCCGTCCGGGAGGGGACGAGGCCGAGCAGGAGCTGCAACCGGGTCAGGTCGACATGACGGCGGTCGGTTACGGCAACGAAGAGCACAAGGTGATCGCCGAGGTTCGCTCGTACGTCCGGGAGCATCCGTCCGCCGCTCCCACCCTGGTGCTTTTCTTCTCGGACGGTGGCGTCTATCGCAACAACGAAATCAAGCGTGAACTCAAGGACGCGTCCACGGAACCGATGTTCTGGCAGTTCGTGGGCCTGGGCAACGCGGACTACGGCGTACTGCGGCGCCTCGACACCATGCGCGGTCGCCGCGTCGACAACGTCGGCTTCTTCGCCGTGGACGACATCAGCGAAGTCCCCGATCAAGAGCTTTACGACCGGCTGCTCTCCGAGTTCCCGACCTGGATCACCGCCGCCCGCCGCAAGAACGTCCTATGAGGATGCGGCCCCGCACGCCGTGCGCGCGGGGCCGCACGTCGACCATCGGCACGCTGAACCATTCGACAACGGCGCCGATTCGAACGCAGGGTCGAGTCGGCTGCTACCTTGCGGGGACGCAGAATCCGGGATTCCGGAAGTCATTTCGCGGCTTCGAGGCGGAAAATATGGCAGTCGATCGCATTCTCCCGAGCGGCACGGACGCCTCGGCCATTGCGCGGGCCGGATCGGCACTTCCCGGCGTTACCGACGCCGAATTGCACCACCGTTTGGCGGGGAATGCCCGGATGATTGGCCCCGGGAGTCGCCACGACGAGGTGGTGGATTTTGTCGCCCCGGCGATCGAGACCCTGTCCCGCAGCACGGGCAGGAACTTCGACACGGACTTCGTAACGGGCATGCTGGCCATGATCGACGGCGCAAGTATGCGACCGTTCGCGGGGGTTGCCGGTCGACGGTGTCCTACGGCGCCGTTCTCGAGGCGGTCTTCGGGCTGGACGTCGTGGACCTGCGCGCGCCGGAATTCCGGGGTGTCGACGCACAGTACGTCGAGGTCATGGATCGAGTCGCGGTCCACGGCAGGAGAGAACTGCAGCGCTGGGATGTACTGGCCGAGTCGGAGAAGCGCTACCGGACTGCGCGGGCAGCGGTTTCGCCCGACGGCGGGTCGCCCTCCGACATCGTCGGATTGCTCGAGACGACGGTGCGCGGCCTCGAACGCACACATCGTGTCCTGAGGCACTCGGCCACCGTGGACTCGCTCGCCCGCCGCTATGCGGAGCGGTACGCGGGCGAGCAGACACCGTGGCGGGTTGCATGCGCCGAGGTCTTTCGAACGGAGTTGGATCTGGCCTGGTCCGACCACATCGACCTCGCGATGCGCATGAGGGAGTCATTCCCCGAATCGAGTCTCGACGAATTCGGATCCCACTCGACCGCGTCTTTCGAAATCAACCTGTCCGAAGCCGTGATCCGCGCCTTCGACCGCATCTTCGCCATCCGCCTTTGAGCCGGAACCAGGCGCGACGAGTCGGATGATTCGCCGATATGGGTCGTCCGCTCGCCGATCACCGCGTACCCATCCGACGTACAGGAGACGGTACCGACGCGCGGTCGGAACCGTCTCCTGTCTCCATCGCGGGGAGCAGGCCGCCACGAGGCGAGAGCGTGGGCGCCGTGTGGGGTGCCCGCCCAGTCTTACCGGGTCTGCCCGCATCGTCATGACACCCATCGGATCCTGGCGGGCCGTCAGGGTGTGTGCGGACCGCTGCCTCGCGGGACCGTTGACGCGGGCGATCTTTGGGCACCCGTTGCGATGGCAGATCCCGAGCGGCTCCGGCGCGGTCGCTCAGTGCGCGGCCCGGTACTTCTCGACCAGTTCGGAGGGAACCCGACCGCGGGCGTTGACTTCAAGGCCCTGCGACCTGGCCCACTCCCGCACCTTCACCGGGTCCGGTCCCTCGCCCGCCGCCAGACGTACGGCCTTGGTGCGACGCGACGTGCCGACCTTGCGGCCGGCCCTGAAGTACGGGCCCAGAGAGTCCAGCAGTTGCTGGTAGGTGTCTTGGCCGAGGTCGATTTCGTAGCTGACGCCATCCAGGCTGAAGGTGTGCGTCGCGATGTCTTCACCTTCGTTGCCGGTGATGTCATCGATGAACAACGTGACTACGCGCTGAGCCATTTTCGGAGAATCCCCTTCCTGGGAAGAAGGAAATCGTAACGGAGAATCAGGTCCGACTTCACGCCGTCTCAGTCGCCGGTCAGGGAAAGTCGTGGCCGCCGTCGCCGTCATCCCCGGCAGGAATCCGCTGACGCACCCGGCCGGCCCGGCGCCATTCCAGCCACACCGTCACGCCTTGTTCGTCGTTCGACGGAGCCGCCGATAAGCCTGAAGCAGCGGGACGGTTTTGGGCGCCGCCACGACCGATGTGACGCGTATGGCTCCTCGGCGGTGGTTTGTCGGACCGGATGGGAAGGCCGATGCGAGTTCCCACCCGCGCAAAACCATGTACGACCCCTTCGCAAAGGCACCATCGGCGCTCCGCAGGCGCCGTCGACACCGCATCGGACCGTCTCGCCAACCGACGCTCCCGGGTCACCGACCGCCTACCCCCGCCAATGCCTGGAATCATTCGTCCAACGGACCGAACGCGTCCATGTACGCCGCGACGGCCGCCGGGGGGTTCAGGGCGCGGGCACGGGCGACGTTCTCGGCCTCGTCCCCGGGAACCTCGACGACGGCGACCATGGACAGACGCCGCTCGCCGTTGCCGAACAGCCCTTCCGCGTCGAGGCGGCCCATCGCCGTGACCATCGCGCGCAACCGCAGTTCGTACTCGTCCTCGCCCTCGTCGTCGGGGAGTTCGAAGACCTGGGGTCGGGCGTCGAAGAGGCTTCGGATCGGGGCGAGGTGCCGCTCCCCGTAGGTGCAGAACGGCGAATCCGCGTAGGACCACCGCAGTTCCTCGGCCTCGGCCGCCGAGCCGCCCGCCGCGGCGGCCAGGGCCTGGGTCGACCAGGCCGACAACGACGGGCCGAAGGCCTCACCCGGCGTGACCAGCGCGCAGTAGTAGAAGTCGTGATCCGGGTATTCCCGAAACAGGTCCGAGATGGCGGCGCGGGCGGCTTGGTACACGGCTTCGGTGAGATCCGCTTCGGTCGGCGTCACGTCGACTCCTGTGTGCGTGCGTACGGATTCCCGGCAGGCCCCGCCCACGCCGTCCAGGGCGGTGGCTGGGCGGCCGGTGTGCGGGTGGAACGTACCGCGTCGTGGTCGAGGCCGCCTACGACGGGGCGCATTCGCACGGTGCCACGAATCAGCGCGATCCCACCGTGACCGATCGATCACCCTGCGCCTTCGATGTCGGCCCCGCATCGCTTCCGGCAGCGCGGCGATCATGGAGTTTCGCCCAGGGCGGGCCGGGCAGCCGGAGGTAATGAGAATGCTGCGCTTGCCGGGGACCTACCGTCCCCAGGCGGACACCAGACTGTTGGCGTCGGCGTTCATCGAGCAGGGCCTGCACCGGTCCGATCGTGTTCTGGATGTCGGCACCGGCACCGGCGCCGTGGCGCTCGCGGCCGCCTCCGCGCCGTCCGGAAGGTGTCGGGTCACCGCGATCGACGTCTCCCGCCAAGCCGTCTGGACGGCCCGCCTGAACAGCGCCTGGCGTCGGCGCCGGGTCAACGTCCTGCGTGGAGATCTCCTGGAACCCGTGGCGGGCCAAACATTCGACGTCATCCTCGCGAACCCGCCGTACGTGCCCTCCCCCGAAGATGACGTCCCCGTCCGAGGGCCCTCCCGTGCGTGGGAAGCCGGCACGGACGGACGGCTGGTCCTGGACCGGCTCTGCACCCAGGTTCCGGACTACCTGAACCCCGGCGGGACACTGCTGGTGGTGCATTCGGCGCTGTGCGGGGTGGGGACGACGTTGGGTCTGCTCGAGTCGGTCGGCCTGCGTGCCCGCGTGGTCGCGCGAAGCCTCGAGCCGTTCGGTCCCGTCCTGTCCGCCCGCGCGGCCTTCCTGGAGGAACGCGGTCTGGTGAAGCCCGGCTGCCGAGAAGAGGAATTGGTGGTCATCCGTGGCGATTCCCAGTCGTGAGACACGCCGCGTCGAGGTGGTCGACGGCGGACCGATGCTGATCGAGGGGCCGGTGGAGGTGCTCCTGGCCGACGGAAGCACGGCATCCTCCGATCGGCGGATCGTGGCGCTGTGCACGTGCCGCCGCACCCGTCGACCGCCGTGGTGCGACACCAGCCACCGACCCCACCGGCTCCCCAACGAGCCACAGGCCGCGACTCGCACAGTCCGGGAGCAGCGATGACCGAACCGGAACTACCCGCCCCCCGCGGCCCCCTGTCACGCGCCATCGTCGCGGCGCTGCGCAACCCCGCCGGAAGCGGTATGCAAACCCCCGAGGTCGAGGTCGATGCGGATCCCTTCGGCGAGGACCTCCAACTCGCGTTGTACGCGTGCTACGAACTGCACTACCGCTCGTTCGCGGGGGTGGGCGCCCGATGGGAGTGGGATCCCGACCTGCTGCGCCTGCGGGGCCGCTTGGAAGGGGCGTTCCTACGCGCCCTGCGCGCGCACGTCGATGCCGCCGACGCCGGCGTGGACGACGCGCTCGCGCCCTTGCTGATCGAGCCGTTGGACCGCGGCGGCGTCAGCCACCATCTGCTCGACCACGGCAACGTGGAACAGTTTCGCGAGTACGTCGTCCACCGCTCGCTGTACCACCTCAAGGAGGCCGACCCCCAGGCGTGGCTCATCCCGCGCCTGACCGGGCGGGCCAAGGCGGGCGTGATCACGGTCGAGTTCGACGAGTACGGCGGTGGCCGCGCCGAGCGCATGCACGCGCGGTTGTTCGCCGACCTCATGCGCGGTCTGGGACTGGACGCCACGTACGGCTGCTACCTCGACCGAGTGCCCGCGCCCATGCTCGCGGTGGTCAACCTCATGTCACTGTTCGGGCTGCACCGGGAGCACCGGGCGATGGCGGTCGGCCAGTTCGCCGCCATCGAGATCGGCTCGCCGCCCGGCGCGGCCCGCCTGGCCCAGGCGCTGCGGCGGCTGGACGTCGCGGACCCTGCCTGCGCCTTCTTCTACACCGAACATGTGGAGGCGGACGCCGTCCACGAACAGCTCATGCGACGCGAGGTGGTGGCGGGGCTGCTGGAAGACGAACCCGACCTCGAAAGCGACCTCGTGTTCGGAATCCGGGCGACCGGTCTCGTGGAAGACCGTCTCGCCGCACACCTGCTTGCCGCGTGGAACGAGGGCCGAAGCTCCCTGCGTTCCCGAGAGGCCGGTACCTTCGCATCGGGAGCCACTCCCGCACCCGGGGCGGGCACCCGGTGATCGCCGAACATCGAGACCCGGGCGGGCTCCTGATCCTGGCCAACTTCGTGTCGCCCCTGGCCGTCGATCTCCGCGAGACGTCGATCCTGCGGCGCTGGTCGGAGCAGGCGTCCCGCAAAATCTGGCTCACCAAACCGGGTGACCTCCTGGTCGTTCCGCTGCCACTGTCCGATGCCTTTCGACGCTACGCCCTGCGCATGCTCGCGATGCCCGAGGACTCCGTCACGGTGGTCACGGTGCCCGACACCACGCACGCACCGATGGCGGAGGCCATCGCCATGCACGGCCTGTTGGAACCGCTGCGCGCACTCGTGCACGAACGCCCCGGTACGCGCCTGCTCCCGACCGCCCTCGACGAAGCGTCGGTCGCCCTCGCCGCAGACCTCGGCATCCCCGTCGCCCCGTACGGAGCGGACCGCCCCTCGCGCCGCGTCGTGCGAACGGTGGCGGACCTGAACACCAAATCCGGCTTCCGCTCCCTCGCCGACCGACTGGGGATGCGCCTGCCGTCCGGTCGGGTGTGCACAGGCGCCGACCTCCCCCGGACCATCGACGACATGTTGTCGGTATGGGAGCGCGTGGTCGTCAAAACCGACCGCTCCGCCGGCGGCCACGGCCTTTCCTTCGTGACTCGGGGAGAACCGCGGGCCACGGCGCCCGTCGCCCCCGACAGCCGGTGGGTCGTGGAGCGGTACGTCGAGCACACCCGCGCCGTCAGTGCCCAGGGCCACGTCGCGCGCGAGCGGGCGACGGCGCTGTACGACGGCGAGATGCGCATGTGCGGGGGCTCGTTCGCCGGCTACCGTTCGCCGCTGAACGACCTTCCCGAGACGGCCCGCGCGGAACTCGCCGACTGGACCATCGCCCTGGGACGTCACCTCGGCGCCGAGGGATACCTGGGGCCGTACAGTCTGGACGCGGTTTACGCCCGGGACGGCGGCCTCCACGCCCTGGAATGCAACGTCCGACGCACCGCGACCACCACCGCCCACGCCCTGGTGACCCGGCTCGTGGGCGAGGACCCCGCACCCGTCTGGTCGATGGGCACTTTTCGAGCCGGTCCGGCCATGGCGTTCGACACGGTGCGGGAAGGTCTGATCGAGGCCGGCCTGGACTTTCGACCGGGTGGGCGAGAAGGCGTGGTCCTGTACACGGACCGCCCCGCGGACGGCGTCGGATGGCGATACGTGGCCCTTGCCACCGACCTGCCCCGACTCGACGAGCTGGAAGCCCGACTCACCACCGCCTTCGCGCACGAAGGCGTCGAAGGACCGGGGAACCCTGGGCTCAGACGGTGATCAGTTCGGCGCGGAGTTTGTCGAGGATGCGGGAGATCAGCCGGGAGATGTGCATCTGGGACAGGCCCAGGCGTTCGCCGATCTCGGCCTGGGTCATCTCCTGGCCGAAGCGCATGGACACGATGTCGCGTTCACGTTCGGGCAGGGCGGCGATGGCGGGTTTGAGGACGTGCAGGTTCTCGACCATGTCGAAGCCCGGGTCCACGAACGACGCCTGCGCGCTGTACGAGCGAGCCGGTCCGTCGTCGTCGCCGGCGGGGGCGTCCAGGGACGCGGCGGTGTAGCCGGCCGAGGCGGTCAGCCCCTCGGCGACCTCCTCGACGCTCGTCCCGGTGAGGGTGGCGAGTTCGGCCTTGGTGGGTTCGCGATCGTGTTCGGTGGTGAACGCGTCGCGGGCCCTGGCCAGCTCCAGGCGCAGTTCCTGCAAACGGCGCGGGACGTGCACCGCCCAGGAGGTGTCGCGGAAGAAGCGCTTGATCTCGCCGGAGATGGTGGGGATGGCGAAGGTGGGGAATTCGTACCCGAACGCCGGATCGAACCGGTCGATGGCCTTGATCAGGCCTATCGTGCCGACCTGGACCATCTCCTCCGCGGTCTCGCTGCGCGCCCGGAATCGCCCGGCGACGTAGCGCACGAGCGGGATGTTGACCTCGATGAGGGTGTTGCGCACGTACTGGTACTCGTGCGTGCCCTCCTCCAGCACCTTCAGCCGATCGAAGAGCACCTTGGACATCGCCCGGGCGTCCGTCGCCGTCATGTTCGCCATCTCCTCCGTCGTCGGGAGGCCGACGGAGGGCATGTGCCGTTCGGTGGCGGTCGTCTCGGTCGTGCTCACGGTACTCGGGCTCATCTGGGCATCCCCTTCGTTGGTCGGATGGACGCGGGTGCTACCTGCCCGGCACCGCGTCGGGTACACCCGTTTGCAGTAGTGGGTCTTGTCACCGATCCCGCCGCCACCGCCGGAGTGCCGGCGTTTCCGTTGCGCGACAACCCTCGCGGGAGATGGGCGCGGTATGTCGGCGGAAACGGCGGAGGCGGGCGTGACCGTGTGGAGGTGTGGATTCCCTGCGGATCACAGGGGCCCCGGCCGTGGCGCGGCACTTTCCCCCGGAATCGAAATTCATCTCGGGACCGCGGCGTCACCGGGCGCCGTTTCGGAAAATGGCCGAGGACGCCGAAACGGGCCGTGGGGGGGGGGGGGGGGGGGGGGGGGGGGGGGGGGGGGGTGGGGGGTGGGGGGGGGGGGGGGGGGGGGTGC
>NZ_JBVHLU010000177.1:0-13156 GCF_055558835.1 Embleya sp. NPDC025285 | reverse complement strand
GCTGGGGCGGTCTACTGCCGCTCCGCGCTCTCCCTCGCCCCCCCCCCCCCCCCCCCGCGAGGGCCCGGCGGCCCCGGGTCAGGCGGTGGCCGGGGCCGGGGTGCGATCGCTCGGTGCGGTGCGCAGCCGTTCGCCGATGGACCGGGCGTGTTCGGTCGCTGCTGTTTGGGCCTCGGTGAGGAGGCGGTGGGCGAGCGGCCTGAGTTCCGTCATGGCCGGGTTGACGTCCGCGGCGGTGAGTTCGGCGCGGGCGGTGACCACGTCGAGGCCCCAGACATCGGTGAGCATGCGGAGGACGTACGGAGTGGCGTGGTCCCAGCCGGCGCGCGGAGTGCCGGGGGCGTAGCCGCCGCCTCGGGCCTCGACCAGTACGGCGGGGCGGCCCGGGAGCAACGGCCGGGTGACGTCGGCGGCCCGTTGGTCGGTGATGACCAGGTCGAACCACGCCTTGACCTGCTGCGGGACGCCGAAGTTGTACATCGGTACGGCCAGCAGGAAGGCGTCGCAGGCGAGGAGCTCGTCGGTGAGTTCGGCGGCGAGCGCGGTGGCTGCGCGCTGTTCGTCGGTGCGGTCGGCCTCCTCGGTGGTACGGCTCGCCTCGGCGACGGGCCAGACCTGCGGCAGCGGGCGACGGCCCAGGTCACGACGGACGAACTCGGCGACCGGGTAGGCGCGGGTCCACTCCGCCTCGACGAGATCGGCGAGGGTTCGGGTGACCGAGTCCTCGGTGCGGATGCTGGAGTCGAGTCGGAAGAACTTCATCGGGCTTCTCCTTGGTGCGGATCGAGCGTGTGCGGATCGAGCGCGTGCGGATCGGGCGGGTGCCGATCGGGTGAGTGGGGACCGGGCGGCGCCGGGGCGCGGATCGGGCAGCACGGGGTGCCGCGCGAACCGGTTCGATCCGGCCCGGCGGGTATGGGGTGAGCCGGGTGTACGGCCGCGTGGATGGGGGTGCGGCGACGGTAAACTCGCCTGTTGTCTCCTTGCCGTCGGCGTTGTGCGAAGTGGTCCGTCTCCCCTTTGACTGATGCGTGACGGGAAAGGTGACCATGAACGGACACGAGGGCCTGGCGGTGCGCTTCGAGGCGCATCGCGACCATCTGCGCGGTGTCGCCTACCGGATGCTCGGCTCGCTGGACGACGCCGACGACGCCGTACAGGCCGCCTGGCTGCGGGTCGACCGGGCGGGCGTGGACGGCGTCGAGAACCTCGCCGGGTGGCTGACCACCGTGGTCGCCCGGGTGTGTCTGGACATGTTGCGGATTCGGCGGACCCGAGGCGAGGAACCGCTGGCCTCGATGCCCGAGGCGGTGTCGGAGCGGCCGGGCGGGGTCGAGCCCGAACACGAGGCGGTGCTGGCCGAGTCGGTGGGTCAGGCGCTGCTGGTGGTGTTGGACCGGCTCACGCCCGCCGAGCGGGTCGCCTTCGTGATGCACGACCTGTTCGCCGTACCGTTCGCCGAGATCGCGCCGGTCGTGGGGCGGTCGTCGGTGGCGAGCAAGAAATTGGCCAGTCGGGCGCGGGAGCGGGTGCGCGGTGTGGCGACGGTCGACGAGGTCGATCTGGCTCGGGACTACGGCGTGGTCGACGCGTTCCTGGCCGCCGCGCGTGGTGGCGATCTGGACACGCTGGTCGAGTTGCTGGCGCCGGACGTGGTACGCCGCGCCGACCGGCTCGCCGTACCGGACGAGGTGGCCACCGATGTCCGGGGCGCGCGGGCGGTGGCCGAGGAGACCAGGGTCTTCGCGCACCGTGCCCGGGTGGGCGACGTGGCGCTCGTGGACGGCAGGCCGGGGATCGTCATCGCCCCGAACGGGAGGCTCTTCCTGGTGCTGCGGCTGACCATCGTGGACGGGCGGATCACCGAGATCGACGTGATCGCCGACCCGGCTCGGCTGAGCCACCTTCCGCTCGCCGTCCGGCTCGGCTGAAACCGGATTTCGGAACGGAGGAGGTACGACCGGACCGGCCGGCGCGGATCCCGGGAGCGGGATCGGCAACGGGATCGGGCCGGCCGGTCGTACCGCCGGGGTGCGCCTCGCGAGACGCCCGGACGGCCTGTGAGGGTGCCCGGGCGGCCCCACGAGGTGCCCCGGGCGGCTCCCCGAGATGCCGGCCGGGCCGTCCCGCCCTGCCTGAAATTGGCCCGACCGGGGTGACTACGGAACGTGATGGTGCTGCCGAGCGCGCACGGCAGCCTGGGCCGTCCGGTCGACCCGGGGTCGGTACCGGAGGTGGTCGGGCACACCTCGGCCGTCGTCACCCGCGAGGACGCGATCCGCGGGCCGGCCATCGTGCCCTCCGTGGCCCGGTGAGGGCGCGATCCGCAGCTCGCCGGCCCCGCCCCGCGCGTACCCCGTGTGTCGTGGCGGGCACCGTTTGTAGCCCGTTCGGGGGCTTGTGCGGCGTGTCATCCGTCCGGGGGAGCCCCGGGGGCGGGGTGGATGGGGTGGGATTACGGTGTGGTGTGGGTCACAGGAGTGAGGTGTGGTGCGTAAGTCGGGTTCTGGGCTGACGGGTCGTCAAGAAGCTTGCCTGTAGGGGATGGTGGCATCTGACGGGCCGTCAAGTCATATATGACGATGCGTCAGATGCCTTTGTTTTAACGGTAGTTGATCGCATCTCGGGTCGTCGAACCGCGTCGAACGGAGCTACTGTCGGTCGGGTTGCCACGCTCGAGAAGCGACCCGGCCGGCAAGGGACCGGGGACGCGACATCTCCCCGGGCGCCTGCCAATGGGCCGTAGCGGGGACCAGGGATGATGAGGAATTCATGGCCATCGCGCTACCAGTACGAGCGGACGATCCGTCCGGCACCGCACCGACGCCGACCCCGGCCGTCTACCCCGGGCGCCCCGCCCCCGCGCCCCGCACCCTCGTGGACATCCTGGACGCCACCGTCCGGGACCACCCGAACGAGCCCGCCCTCGACGACGGCCGGCGGACGCTGACGTACCGCGCCCTGGCCGCCGAGGTGGAGGCGCTGCGCCGCAGCCTCGCCGAGGCCGGCGTAGGCGTCGGGGACCGGGTCGGTGTTCGGGTGCCCTCCGGCAGCAACGACCTGTACGTCGCCATCCTCGCCGTGCTGGCCGCCGGCGCCGCCTACGTCCCGGTGGACGCCGAGGACCCGGACGAGCGGGCCGACCTGGTGTTCGGCGAGGCCGGCGTACGCGCCGTGCTCGGTGCCGACCGCGAGCTGCGGGTCATCCGGGAGGCCGACCCCGCGCCGTCCGCCCGTCCCGGCCCCGGCGACGACGCCTGGATCATCTTCACCTCCGGCTCCACCGGCAAGCCCAAGGGCGTCGCGGTCACCCACCGCAACGCCGCGGCTTTCGTGGACGCCGAGGCCGGCCTGTTCCTCCAGGAGGAGCCGATCGGCCCCGGCGACCGGGTGATGGCGGGCCTGTCGGTCGCCTTCGACGCGTCCTGCGAGGAGATGTGGCTGGCCTGGCGGTACGGCGCGTGCCTGGTCACCGTGCCGCGCTCGCGGGTGCGCTCCGGCGCCGACCTGGGGCCCTGGCTGGCCGAGCAGGAGATCACCGTGGTGTCCACGGTGCCCACGCTCGCCGCGCTGTGGCCGACCGAGGCGCTGCTGGACGTACGGCTGCTGATCTTCGGCGGTGAGGCGTGCCCGCCCGAGCTGGTGGAGCGCGTGGTCGCCGAGGGCCGCGAGGTGTGGAACACGTACGGCCCGACCGAGGCGACCGTGGTCGCCTGTGGATCGCTGCTCACCGGCGAGGGTCCCGTCCGGATCGGCCTGCCGCTGGACGGCTGGGAACTGGCCGTGGTCGACGCCGGCGGCCGGCCCGTCGCGATGGGCGAGACCGGCGAACTGGTGATCGGCGGCGTCGGCCTGGCCCGCTACCTGGACCCGGCCAAGGACGCGGAGAAGTATGCCCCGCTGGAGTCGATGGGCTGGGACCGCGCCTACCGCAGCGGTGACGTGGTGCGCGCCGACGCCGAGGGCCTGGTCTTCGTCGGTCGAGGCGACGAGCAGATCAAACTCGGCGGCCGGCGGATCGAACTCGGCGAGATCGACGCGGCCCTGCAGGCGCTGCCCGGCGTGGTGGGCGCGGCGGCGGCGGTACGCACCGTCAAGGGTGGCAACCAGCTCCTGGTCGGCTATCTGGTGACCGGCGAGGGTTGGGACCGCGAGGAGGCGGTACGCCGGCTGCGGGCCGAGCTGCCCGCCGCCCTGGTGCCCCGGCTCGCCCCGGTGGCCGACCTGCCCACCCGTACCTCCGGCAAGGTCGACCGGGACGCGCTGCCGTGGCCGCTCGCGGACGCGGAGGACGCCGGACCCACCGAACAGCTCTACGGCACCGAGGCCTGGCTCGCCGAGCAGTGGACCGACGTGCTGGGCATCGCCCCGGACAGCGCACAGGACGACTTCTTCGCGATCGGCGGCAACAGCCTGGCCGCCGCCCGGCTGACCACCCTGCTGCGTGAGCGATATCCGGCGGCCGCCGTCGCGGATATCTACCAGCAGCCCACACTGCGCAAGCTGGCCCGCCGACTGGAACGCTCGGCACAGGACGCGGGCGCGGCGCGCAAGGTGGCGCCGACACCGACCCGGGCCCGGATCGCGCAGCTCCTCATGCTGATCCCGCTGTTCACCCTGGTCGGGCTGCGCTGGACGGTCGGCCTGCTCGCGCTCGGCAATGTCGCGGCCTGGTTCGGCAGCCACCCGTGGGCGCCCACCGCGTCCTGGTGGTGGGTCGCGGCCGGCTGGGCGGCGCTGTTCAGCCCGCCCGGCCGGGTGGCCATCGCCGCCGGCGGCGCCCGACTGCTGCTGCGCGGGCTGCGCCCGGGCAGCTATCCGCGCGGCGGCGGTGTGCACCTGCGGCTGTGGGCGGCCGAACAATTGGCCGACGTCAGCGGTGCGACCGCGCTCTCCGGGGCCTGGCTGCTGCGCTATGCCCGGGCGCTGGGCGCCAAGGTCGGCCAGGACGTCGACCTGCACACCCTGCCGCCGGTCACCGGCCTGCTCAAGCTCGGCCGGGGCTGCGCGGTGGAGGCCGAGGTGGACCTGTCCGGCCACTGGCTGGACGGCGACCGACTGGAGATCGGCGCGATAAAGGTCGGCGCCGGCGCGATCGTGGGCACCCGCAGCACGCTCTTCCCGGGCGCCCGGATCGGCCGCTCGGCCGAGGTGGCGGCGGGCTCCGCGGTCACCGGCAACGTGCCGCCGAGCCGCCGCTGGGGCGGGGTGCCGGCGATACGACTGGGCAAGGTGGACCGAAGCCGGCTGGGCGAACGTCCGCCGCGCAAGACGAGCTGGGTGGTGCTGTACGGCGCGAGCGGGCTGCTGCCGAGCCTCCTGCCGATCGTGGCCGCGCTGCCCGTACTGCCGATCCTGGGCGCGTTCGTGCGTCCCGGTGCCGGTCTCGGCGCCGCGCTCACCGGAGCGCTGCTCGCGCTGGTGCCCGCCGTGGCCGCGTTCGCGCTGGTGTACGCGCTGTCCATCGTGCTCCTGGTCCGGCTGCTCAGCCTGGGTCTGCGGCCCGGCTACCACCCGCTGCACGGCCGGATCGGCTGGCAGGCGTGGACCGTCACCCAGCTGATGGACCTGGCCCGGGACAAGCTGTTCCCGCTGTACGCGAGCCTGTTCACGCCGGTGTGGCTGCGCGCGCTCGGGATGAAGGTGGGCAAGGGGGTCGAGGCCTCCACGGTGCTCGCGCTGCCCAGCCTGACCACGGTCGGCGACGGGGCCTTCCTGGCCGACGACACGCTGATCGCCTCCTATGAACTCGGCGGCGGGTGGATCCGGATCGGCGCGGCGGAGATCGGCGAGCGGGCCTTCCTGGGCAACTCCGGGATGACCGCGCCGGGCCGCTCGGTGCCCGCGCGCGGCCTGGTCGGCGTGTTGTCGGCGACACCGAAGAAGACCAAGAAGGGCGGCTCGTACCTGGGCATGCCGCCGATGCGCCTGCCGCGTTCGGCGGACGTCGCCGACCAGGGCCTGACCTACGACCCGCCCGCCCGGCTGCGCTGGGCGCGCGGCCTGGTCGAGCTGTGCCGCGCGGTACCGGTGTTGTGCTCCGCCGCGCTGGCCGTGCTTACCTTGGCCGCGCTGGCCTGGCTGGGCAGCCATTCGCTGATCCTGGCCGCGCTGCTGTCCGGCGTGGTCCTGCTCGGGTGCGGCGTGCTCGCGTGTGTCGTGTCGATCGCGGCCAAGTGGCTCCTGGTCGGTCGTTTCCGGCCGGTGGAGCACCCGCTGTGGAGCGGCTTCGTGTGGCGCAACGAACTCGCCGACACCTTCGTCGAGGTACTGGCCGTGCCGTGGTTGATCGGCCGGGTGCCCGGCACGTCGGTGATGAACGCGTGGCTGCGCGGACTCGGGGCATCCATCGGGCGCGGTGTGTGGTGCGAGAGCTACTGGCTGCCGGAGGCGGACCTGGTGACGCTGGAGGACGCGGTGAGCGTGGGGCACGGCTGTGTGCTCCAGACGCATCTCTTCCACGACCGGATCATGCGGATGGATACTGTGATCCTTCGCGAGGGCGCCACGCTGGGTCCGCGCGGGATCGTGCTGCCGGGCAGCACGATCGGGGCGCGCAGCACGCTGGGTCCCGCCTCGCTGGTGATGCGCGGCGAGACGGTTCCCGAGGACACCGGCTGGCTGGGCAATCCGATCGAGGCGTGGCGACGGTAATGCGTTTCGAGGCGGCGTCGCGGGAAACGGCCCGTCCCGCGACGGTGGGCGCGACGGGGACGGAGCACGAATCGGTGATCGACCAGGGGCCGCGCTCAGGCGCCGGGGAGGCGTACTTCGCCACACACGGCGACCCGCGCTATCGCGTGCACCGCTACGAACTGACCCTGGACTACCGACCCGGGCCCAACCGACTGGCCGGCACCGCCCGGATCGGCGCGCTGGCCGCTGATCGGCCGCTGAACGAATTCGCGCTGGACCTGGCGGAGTTCCGGATCGGGCGGGTGCTGGTGGACGGCCGCCGGGCGCACTACACGCACCGTGCGGGCAAGTTGCGGGTGCGGCCGGGTACGACGATCCGCGCGCGGGCCGCGTTCACCGTCGAGGTGCACTACACGGGCAATCCGAAGCCGGTGCGCAGTCCGTGGGGCGGGGTCGGCTGGGAGGAACTGACCGACGGCTCGCTGGTGGCCGGCCAGCCGATCGGCGCGCCGTCCTGGTATCCGTGCAACGACCGGCCCGACGACAAGGCCGCGTACCAGATCTCGGTCACCGCACCGTCGGTGTACACCGTCGTGGTCAGCGGCCGACTGCTGACCCGCAGTACCCGGGCGAGCAACACCACGTGGGTCTACGAGCAGTCCGCGCCCACCGCGAGTTACCTGGTCAGCGTCTCGATCGGCCGCTACGACACGATCGGGCCGCTGGAACCGCACGTGGGGGTGTCGCAGCTCGCGCACGTGCCGGCTCGGCTGGTGCCGCGCTTTCTGGTCGACTTCGCGCGGCAGCCGGAGATGATGACGCTGTTCGAGGAGTTGTTCGGGCCGTACCCGTTCGGCGAGTACACCGTGGTGGTCACCGACGACGCATTGGACATCCCGATCGAGGCGCAGGGACTGGCCACCTTCGGCGCGAACCACGTCGACGGCTCGCGCGGCTCCGAGCGGTTGGTTGCCCACGAGTTGGCGCACCAGTGGTTCGGGAACAGCGTGGGGTTGGCGAGCTGGCGGCACATCTGGCTCAACGAGGGCTTCGCGCGCTATGCGGAGTGGTTGTGGGCGGAGCGGTCGGGCGGGCGGAAGGCCGCCGTGCAGGCCGCCGTCGAGCACGGGCAACTGGGCAGTCTGCCCCAGGATTTGCTGCTCGGGGCGCCGCGTCCGAAGCTGATCTTCGACGACCGGATCTACGCCCGGGGGGCGTTGACCGTACACGCGGTGCGGTGTGCGCTCGGCGACGCGTCGTTCTTCGCCATGTTGCGGGACTGGGCGACGTCGCATCGGCACGGGGTGGTCACGACGGAGGACTTCGTCGCGCATGTGGCGCGGTATGCCTCGCGGCCGTTGGACGAGTTGTTCGAGGCGTGGCTGTTTCGGGAGGGGCTGCCGCCGTTGCCGGGGGTGTCGTCGGAGTCGCCTGCGGGGCCGGAGACGCCCGAGCCGCACGCGTTGCCTCCGCGGCGGGGTCGGCTGGGGTGGCCCTGGACGTCGGGGCACGGCGGATCCTCCTCGGGGTGAGGCGGGGTCGGCGATGCGGGGGCCGGTGAAGTGGGGGCCTGCGAAGTGGGGGCCTGCGAAGTGGGGGGCGGCGATGCGGGGTCGCGTCGATCCGGCATACGGTGCGGGAAGACCGGCAAGGTGGTCGCGGGAACCGCACGGGTGGTTCGCCGGTGGCCGCCACGCATGAGAGGAACCGCGCGATGACCCAGGGCGAGACCGCGAACCCCACGACGCCGTACCGAGGCTGTGCGGTGGTCACCGGCGCCAGCAGCGGGATCGGGGCCGCGACCGCCGTGCATCTGGCGGGTCTGGGCTACGACGTCGTGCTCGGCGCGCGCCGCAAGGACCGGCTGGACGAGGTGGTCGAGCGCTGCGCGGGCCGAGGTCGCGCGCTGCCGTTGGACGTGTCCGATCCGGCCTCGATCGCCGCGTTCGCCGCCGCGGTGGACCGCTGTGACGTGCTGGTCAACAACGCGGGCATCGCGCGCGGCACCGAGTCGGTCGCGGAGGCCGACGAGGCGGCGTGGACCGCGATGTACGAAACGAATGTGCTCGGCACCCTGCGGGTGACCAAGGCGTTCCTGCCGCTGCTGATCGCGTCCGGGGACGGCCAGGTGATCACCATCGGATCGGTGGCCGGGCGAGAGCCGTACGAGGGCGGCGCGGGGTACAACGCGGCCAAGCACGCGGTGACCGCGATGACGCGGGTGCTGCGGCTGGAGTTGCGTGGGCAACCGGTGCGGGTGTGCCAGATCGACCCGGGCATGGTCGAGACCGAGTTCACGCTCAACCGGCTCGGCGGTGACGCGGAGGGCGCGTCGGCGGTGTACGCGGGGATGACGCCGCTGGTGGGCCAGGACATCGCGGAGTGTGTGGGGTGGGTGGCGACGCGGCCGCCGCACGTGAACATCGACTCGATGCTGGTGCTGGCGCGGGATCAGACGTCGGCTCGGGTTGTGCATCGTCGTCCTGCGGACGGGGTGGACGGGGCCTGATTGTCCTCACGCGCCGGACGGGCTGGATAGGGCTGCCTGAGTCGGGCTCGTCGGGGTGTGCTCGTCCTCAAGCGCCGGACGGGCTGGGGGTTTGCTCGAGTCGGATGGTCCGGTGCGCTCTCGGGTGTCCTCAAACGCCGGACGGGCTGGGTGGGTTGGCTTGGGTCGGGTGGGTTGGTGGGCTTTCGGGTGTCCTCGAACGCCGGACGGGCTGAATAGGGGCTTTGCCCGGGCGGGTGCGTTGGTGTGGGCTCGGGTTGTCCTCATGCGCCGGACGGGGTGGGTTTTCGGGTGTCCTCGAACGCCGGAGGGGCTGAATAGGGGCTTTGCCCGGTCGGGTGTGTTGGTGTGGGCTCGGGTTGTCCTCATGCGCCGGACGGGGTGGGCTTTCGGGTGTCCTCGAACGCCGGACGGGCTGAATAGGGGCTTTGCCCGGGCGGGTGTGTTGGTGTGGGCTCGGGTTGTCCTCGAACGCCGGACGGGCTGATGGGGGTTGGCCCGGTTGGGTGGGTTGGGGTGGGGTTGGGTTGTTCTCGCGTGCCGGACGGGGTTGGGCGTGGGGGTGCGGGTTCGGTTGTTTATAAGGGTGGTCGAGGGCGGTGGGTTAGCCCAGGCCGCCGTTGGTGTGGATGTTTTGGGCGGTGATCCAGCGGGCGTCGGGGCCGGCGAGGAAGGCGATGGTGTCGGCGATGTCGGTGGGGTGGCCGAGGCGGCGGAGGGGGGTCAGGGCGGGGACGGTGGCCAGGACCTCGGCGGGGTTGGCGGAGCGGAGGAGGTCGGTGTCGGTGGCGCCGGGGGAGACCGTGTTGACGGTGATGGCGCGCGGGCCGAGTTCGTGGGCGGCGATGGTGGTCAATTGCTCCAGGGCGCCCTTGCTCGCCGCGTAGGCCGCGATGCCGGGGGCGGGCCGGATCGTGTTGAGGGTCGAGACGTTGACGATCCGTCCGCCGTCGCGCATGTGCCGGGCCGCGTATCGGATGGTCAGGAACGCGGCCTTGGCGTTGACCGTCATCACCCGGTCGAACTCCGCCTCGGCCAAGTCCGCGATCGGTGTCGAGACGGCCCCGACACCGGCGTTGTTCACCAGGATGTCCAGTCCGCCCAGATGCTCGTCGGCGGACGCCATGAACGCCTCGGCGGCGCCCGGCTCGCTCAGCTCCGCCCGGACCGCCCGGGCCCGGCCGCCGGCCGCCGCGACCGCCCGGACCACCTCCTCGGCGGCCCGCTCGTCCCGGGCGAAACCGAAGACCACCTGCGCGCCGTCCCGCGTGAGGCGTTCCACGACGGCCCGACCGATCCCGCGTGAACCACCGGTGACCACTGCGGCCTTGCCCTCGAGCACCGACACGTCGGACCTCCGATTCGTGGACGACGGCGAAGACCGACCGCTTCGCCTCGGTCGAAGCCTTCGCCGGCCACGAGGCCCGGAAACTCAGCCGCGCAGGACGGCCGGGGACAACGCGTGCGGGATCAGCAGGGTCGGCCGCCCCGTCCCGTCGGCGCGCGCGGTCCACACGTCGCCGCGCAGATCCCCCGGCAGGCTGTAGACGACGTTGCCGTCGTCGAGCCATTCCGCCTGGTCGTCCAGGGTCCGGGTCTCGGCGAGCGCGATCTCCACACCGGTGGCCAGGGTCAGCACGAACAGGTGCCAGGGCCGGTCGGCGTCCGCCCCCGGAACCCGCTTCTTGTACGCGACGCGGGTGCCGTCGGGGGACAACGACGGGCACTCGGCGTTCTCGCGCACCGTGCGCAACGTGCGCGCGGCCAGATCGCCCCGGGCCAGCCAGGTGCGCCCGCCGGTCGCCACCGTCGCGTAGAAGGTGTTGTCGTCGGCCGCGAAGGTCACGCCCCAGACGTTGACGTCGGGCGCGTGGATCGACTCGGCGCCGCGATACAGCGCGTACGACTCCAGGTTGTCGTCGAGGCGGCCGGTCCGGGTGTCCAGGATCGCGGTCCGGGTGGAGAAGTTCAGGCCCGCGTACGACTCGCCGTTGACGAACGACGTCCACGCGACCAGTCGTCCGCTGGGCGCGACCCGGGCCCGTGAGGGTGTCCCGGCCAGCGCGTGGCGGCCCTTCTCGCGCAGGTTCGCGTCCAACAGCACGGCGTCGTAGGTACCGAGCGCGAGCCTGGCCGGTTGCAGGCACACGCCGGTGCCGTGCGCGGCGTGGAAGACCAGGCAGCGGCGCGAGGCGACGTCGCGCCGTGCAGGACGGGCCGCGTCGACCGCCGCGACGTGGTCTCGGCCGGCGTCGGCGGCGGTGCTGCGGAACACGATCCGGCCCGGTCGGTCCAGGCTCAGCGCCGTGTAGTCGCCGTCCCGGCCGGCCCGCGCGTCGCCCGCCGCGCGCAGCGTATAGACCACCGCGAGGCCGACGAGCAGCGCGGTGACCAGGGCCAGAACGGTCAGGCGCGTGGTGCGGGTCATCGCGATGCCCTTCTCGACGCGGCCGGGCGAGGGCCGCCCGGGGTGAGGGTGCTGCCGGCCAGCAGCGCGGTCGCGCCGGTGAGGGCGAGGGCCAGCGCGACGGCGGCCAGGACGCCGGCGGTGTGCGGGCCGTACAGCGTCCAGGCGGCGCCGAATCCGGCCGCGCCCAGTGCCCGGCCGGCGGCCTGTCCGGTCTGGACGAGGGCGAGCGCGCCGCCGCGCAGTCGGGCCGGCGCGGCCGGCGCGGCCAGCGCCATCAGGACGCCGTCGGTGCCCGCGTAGAACAGGCCGAGCAACCCCGGGATCACCAGGATCAGCGCGAGGTCGGGCAACGGGGTGAGCAGCGCGAGGTAGCCGCAGAGCAGCGCGAGGTGGCCGACCAGGAAGACCCGGCCACGTCCGTACCGGTCCCCGGCGGTGCCGGCCGGGACGGCGAACAGCAGGAAGACCAGCGCGGTGCCCAGCGGCAACAGCGGGAACAGGTGCGGCGACAGGTCGGTGTGCCGTTGCAGCACCAGGTAGAGCATCGCGTCGCCGACGGTGACCGTGCCGAGCAGCAGCGCGGCCAGACACACCCGGGCGAAGCCCGGCACCCGCAACATCGCCGCCGCGTCGCGCAGTCGTACCGGAGTGCGCGGTGCCCGCCGGCCCGCCTCGCCGGCCGCGTCCGGCGTCGGATCGCGGACGAACAGCAGCAGGACGAGCAGACCGAACGCGGCCAGGCAGAAGCTCACCACGAACACCGCGTCGTACGCGTCGGCCGTCACCCACAACACCGCGAGCGCGACCGGCGGCCCGAACAGCGCGCCGGCGGTGTCCATCGCCCGATGCACACCGAAGGCCCGACCCTGGTCCGCCGGTGTCGCGGCCATCGAGATCAACGCGTCGCGCGGCGCGGTACGTAGGCCCTTACCCGCGCGATCGGCCGCGAGCACCCCGCCGATCGCGGACACCCCGCCTGCGGCGGGCAGCAGCAGCTTGCAGCCGGCCGAGATGCCGTAGCCCACCGCGGCGACCGTCCGGTGCCGGCGGAATCGGTCCGCGACATGGCCACCGAGCAGCCGGGACGCGGCGGTCGCGCCGTTGTACAGCCCGTCCAGCATGCCGAACGCCATGGGGGAGAGCCCAAGTCCGAGCACGAGGTAGACCGGGAGCACCGCAGTGACCATCTCGGCCGAGATGTCGGTCACCAGCGAGACCACGCCCAGGGTGAGCACCACGGGCGCGACCCGACGGGCGCCGCGTCCGGACGGCGGCGGCGACGCCGGCGCACCCTGCGCGGGCGGCGCCTTCGCGCGGGCGGCGCGCGTCCCGGAGGCGAGATCGGCGGAACGGCTGGACGACAGGTACATCGGGGGCCTCCGGCTGCGGCTCGGCGCGGGGTACGGGCAAGTCCTGGGTGCCGAGCGCCGGTTCGGGCGCTCGGCACACTCGAAGTGGGTCACCTGGGCAGGGATCGGCGGTCGGAGCCAGGTGACCTGCCGGCGGTCAGAACCAGGTGACATTCCAGGGGAACGCTGCGGTGGCTTTCGCGCCGGCCGCATCGGTCGCGGTCACCTCGACCGCGAACGACCCCACACCCC
>NZ_JBVHLU010000176.1:0-13397 GCF_055558835.1 Embleya sp. NPDC025285 | reverse complement strand
CGGCCCAATCCTCCACTTTTAGCACCCCTCATGATCAACAAGGGGGTCAACTTTCGGAAGCTTCCCGGGGGTCAGTTTTCAGGAACCAGCGACAACGCGGGGCCGACGCGATGATGTCCATGCAGGGGTCCCTTCATCTGGGACCATCCCCGCGGACGCGGGGCCGACGACCCGGCAGTGATGCCTGCCGTGACCAGCAGGGGACCATCCCCGCGGACGCGGGGCCGACCGCATGACGGGTCCGCCGGTGCCGTCGGGGTGGGGACCATCCCCGCGGACGCGGGGCCGACTCGATTGCCCAGGTCATCGCCATGCAGCACGAAGGACCATCCCCGCGGACGCGGGGCCGACTCCTCGGGTCGCTGGTGGTCGAGGTGATGGTGAGGACCATCCCCGCGGACGCGGGGCCGACTGGAGGCGGGACGATTCCCACGCGATCACGATGGGACCATCCCCGCGGACGCGGGGCCGACCGACCGAGGTCCGAACACATGTCGTCCCACCGGGGACCATCCCCGCGCTCGCGGGGCCGACGAGCAGGGAGACGACGGCCGCGGTCTCCGACCGGGACCATCCCCGCGTTCGCGGGGCCGACTGCCACGTGACCGTGACGGTGCACTCGTGCATCGGACCATCCCCGCGTTCGCGGGGCCGACTGCAATGGTGTGTGGTCGTGGTCCTGGTGCTCGGGACCATCCCCGCGTTCGCGGGGCCGACAAGGCGCGGGCGAACCCCGGCAGCACCATGGCGGGACCATCCCCGCGTTCGCGGGGCCGACGACACGGTGTCGGGGGTGCCGCGCGATCGCGTGGGACCATCCCCGCGTTCGCGGGGCCGACCGCCTGGTTGACATCTGTACGGACTCCCGTACAGGACCATCCCCGCGTTCGCGGGGCCGACGTGCCTCCGGCGGGCCGCTCGGAGGGGCCGGGAGGACCATCCCCGCGTTCGCGGGGCCGACTGCACCGCCCGAGTCGCCAGGCTCGTCGGGAAGGGACCATCCCCGCGTTCGCGGGGCCGACGACCCGTTCGAACGGCCCCGGCGCTCGCCCCTGGGACCATCCCCGCGTTCGCGGGGCCGACGACGCGCTTCACGACGCCGACGGGACGTCGGAGGGACCATCCCCGCGTTCGCGGGGCCGACGGCCCTTCGGATCGCGATGCAATGGTGTGCCGGGGACCATCCCCGCGTTCGCGGGGCCGACTGGTGGCGCGGACTACTCGCCGGACTCGGTGAGGGACCATCCCCGCGTTCGCGGGGCCGACCGACTCCCAACTGTTCCAACATCGCCCACAGAGGGACCATCCCCGCGTTCGCGGGGCCGACTACGCCTTCGTCGCGTCGTGCCACGCCTTCAAGGGACCATCCCCGCGTTCGCGGGGCCGACGCCACCGCCGCCCGGCGGGACGCCGCCCACGGGGGACCATCCCCGCGTTCGCGGGGCCGACACTGGATGACCTGGGGTTCTACCAGCGGGTAATGCCATTTTGATTTAGTTGCATCTTGCCACCTGGTGCTGTCTGTCGTGAAGCGGATCTCCCTCGACTCCACGGTAGTTCACCCCGGGGCCTCTCCGTCGGCACTCCTCGCCGCCCCTGCGGAGGCGGCGGCCGAGGGCCCGACTGCCTCGTGACAGGCCGCCGGATGGATTACCCGACCACCTGCGTCGACCGTTCCGGGGTCACGTCGTCGGGTGTGAATCGGCCTCGGACACGTGAAGGTCCCGGGCCCTCCGCCGGAGCATCTCCGCGCTCGCGGGGCCGACTTGCCCTCGGGGTGAGTGCCGTTGATCCGCCCGGACCCATCTCCGCACGTGCGGGGGCTGCGGATCGAGCGGCTGCGGGATCATGTGTCGAGCGGGACGGGCCAGAAGGAGCCGGCCGTTTTGCCGCAGCGAACGGTCTGGCTGCCGTTCGGCTCGATGGCGAGATGAATTCGTCGAAGGCCGGGCAGCCGGCCTCTGCGTTCGCGGGGCCGACGCGACGAAGCCCGGAGGCAGCACCCACAGACCGGGAACATCCCCGCGTTCGCGGGGCCGACGATGCGCAACACCTCTCCCCGCGTTCGCGGGGCCGACTGGTGATCGGCGCGGCCCTCGGAATGTTCGTCGGGAGCATCCCCGCAGACGCGGGGCCGACCCCGATGACCTCGACTCCGCGAAGCAAGGCAAGGGACCATCCCCGCAGACGCGGGGCCGACAGGACGGCCACGGAGACCGTGTCCTGATCGGGAGCGGTAGTGTCCGTCTGGACATCGTCGGTGAACCAGGTTGCGTATCACCGACCATGTTCATTCCTGGTACTCGGTTTCGGTCTTCCGTGTCGCGCATGGGCGTTCGGTCTCGCGCTCACGGCGGGCGCGTGCTGCCGCGCGTGCCCAGGCATCGCCTGGGCGGCCGTGACCGAGGGGCTGCGGACGGTCGGGATTCGATCGCGGGACGGACTCCTTCCGGGGTCCTCGCGGTACGGGGCTTTCGCCGAGAGGGGCCGCCGGTAGCCGTGCCGCTGGCCTGCTTCGGGGGGTGCCGGTGGCCAGGACGCGGACCGTCCGGACGACGTCGCGGCCCACTGCGGCGTTCACTCGGCAGCACATCGCGGTGTTACCGAGGAGGCGGAGTTGGGTGGCGTAGGTCGGGCTGTCGGGGAGCAGTTCGAGACAACGGGTGCCGGGGTCGTAGTGCTCGACGGTGACGTGGTCGGCGAGTTCGGGGGCTATGCGGGGCCATGCGTCGACGATGCCTCCGGCTGCGGTGGGTACCTCCCAGGCGTGGGTGACCATGAGGTCCTCCAGGACGGATGCCACCGGCCGGGGATCACGGCCGTCGGCGCTCGCCAAGCCCAGGGGGCGGGCGGTCGCCTTGGAGGCGACCCGGCTGTCCTGCGGGGCCCGTCGCAGCGCCGCGAGGGTCTCCCGGAGGGCTTGGCGGGCCAGGTCACGGGGCGGGGCCCCACCGTCGGCCGCCGCATCGTTCACGCCGACCCGCTGCTCGGCGGGCTGCGCTGGCTGTGTGTCGGTCATCGCGGACCGCCGGGGCCGTGGAGGGTGAGGGTGCGTGAGGTGGCCACGTGCATGGCGCGGTCGTACAGGTCCTCGCCGTACAGGCGGCGTGCGTATTCGGCACCGGCCGTCCGGTGGGCCGCGAGCACCAGGTTGGGGTCCAGGGCCGCGGCCGCGCGGACCTCCTCGAGGAGCGACGCCGGCAGGTCGTCGGGCTCGGCTGGATCCGAACCGATGCCGAGCAGGCGGGGATCGTCGAACGCGTCGTCGTCCGAGGCTCGTACCGAGACGGGTGCGAAGGCCTCGCCGATCAGACGCCGCGCCTCGGACGATGGCTGTGACCGGACCGGTTCGGGGGCCCATTCTCGGGTGCTGTCCCGACTGGCGGCAAGCATGTCCCACCACGCCTCACGGCCTTGGTCCCGGCGGTCCGGGGTGTCCCACACGCCGACTGCGCCCTTGAGGCGCGCGGCGAGGAAGCCGCTGGGGCGGCGAACGACGCGGGCGACGTCCCCGCGGGTGACATTGATCCACGCCTGTACGTCCTCGCAGGTCCAGCCGCTGTCGGCGACCTCGCGCACCACCCACGAGACGCGTTTGGGGTCGGCCCGGCACAGCCACGGCAGGCGCTGGATGAGGTCCCGGGCCAGATCCAGGCGGTGGGCCACGCGGTTTCGCACCCGACGGTGCGCCGGCGTCGGGGAGTTCCCGCTGTCTTCCATGCTCGAGTGACCCGATTCCCCGGTGACGACGCTGTCTTGGGGGTATACATGTCCAGCAGCGGAGATCTCTTGGGGACCAGAAAACCCTAGGGTGCAACGCTTTCGCGGGGAGGGTGGCCGATGAACTTCGCGTCGCTTCCCACGGGGCCGTGCCGTCAGTCGGGCCAAGCGCTTGATCGCCCGTCGCCCCGCCGTGCCGATTCCGACCATTCGGCGTTCGCGGCCCTCGCCGATGACCCGGATGCCCAGGGCATGGTCGTACATCGGGGGGATCACGAGCACGTACACCGCGGCGAGCCGCTGCCTGTCGTCGGAGAAGCCGCCAACCGCGCGATAGACCAGCAGGCCCGCGCGGCGCAGTGCACGCAGTTGGCCGTAGACGGTGCGTTCGGACAGGCCTGTGGCGCGCCTGAGGTAGGCGATGCCGGGCCGGCACTCGGTGAGTCGAGCCATGATTCGGGCGATGTGCAGTGTGTGCTCGGAAAATCCCGGCAGGCGCATGTCGACGCCCCACTGAACGGCCTGTAGCCACGACACCGGATCCGAGTTCCGACTCTCGGTTTTCTCCACCGTCTGGAGGGAGTCCTCGACCGGGCTGAAGTCCCGCAGCTTGCAGCGGGAGCCGTATGGACCCCGGCGGTTGGCCTGCGGTTCGACACTCTGCTGGTCCGATGCCCGGACAGGGGCTGTGCGAGTTGGAGCGGGAACCCGGGTGCTATCCCGAGGCGGCACAACGGCCTCGACGGCGACCCTCTGGTGCGGAACCGAGGCATGAAGCGTCGTCATCGGTGCCCCCAGCGGTGCCCAGCACGGCAGGCCCGGGCGGACGCGGCATCTACATGGGACCGCAGACGGGTGCGGCCCGGGCCGGTGCGGGCGGCGCCCGAGCGGCGCGAGAGAACACCCGCCGGACGCGGAAGTGACCAAGATCGCTTGGCGTCGTCTTCGTGAAGGGCGGGCACGTTGGCGCGGTCGTACCCGGGCGGGCTGACCAGCCCAAACGGGTTGTGCGAGTTCGGCGATGAGGAGTAGTCGAGGGGATCGCGTGACGAGGCCGTTTGAGGCGCGGCAAGCATCTGGGCATGCGAAAGCTGACAGGCCCGGGTGTAATCAGGCAAGATGAATCCGATCTGGTTTTGGGCACACAAAAGCCCGCTATCGGTGGCCCCCGGTTTCGGGGGTGAGAGGTTCTGGCGAACCAATGAGATTGCTCTGAACGGGCGGCTGCGAACCGACCGATCAGAACCTCAGCCGGTTGAACCGGCTGAGAGCATCTGGGCCGCGGGTCCCGGTTGACTGCGAATCACCGGGACACAGGCGGCCAGGGCGGCTGAGCCGCCCAGCGATTTACGTCATGTCACCCCCTCCAAGTACCTCGGCAGAGGTCTGTCCGGACGCGGCCGGGAACGCGAAAACACCCGGCCGATGACGACTTGGGTCGCCCGGCAGCGGGTGCCTGAATGTTTCGTCGCAGGTACGGGTAGCCTGCATCGCGTCGAGACCTCCGTTTAGGTCGTCGGCCGTCACCCCCGGAGAGCCACCTCGCGGGGGTTCAGTCATTGTCTGAATCTGAACCGGAACAATCTTGTTGCTCGGCGTCACCCTACTCCCGAGCAAGCGTCGAAAGCTGGCCAATCGGGCTCCGTGTCGTCGGGAACACCCAGCGACCGACGCGACGTTCCGCAAGATCACCGGGCCCTGGTGAGTAGCTGCCGGCGGCCGGGCATGATGAGCGCTGTGAATCAGCCCTCCACGTCGCCGAGTTCCGGTAGCTACGCGTCGCGAACCCGCCGTGCCGAGTACGTCCAGGCCATGAAGGCACTCGCGGCCGACCGCCGACCCGACACACCGGTGCGCGTCTACGTGAGCGTGCCACCGACGGTCATGGCGCGCGAAACATGGCCCACGCGGCTGGAAGCCATCCGCGCGGCCCTTCCGGCAGGCGTCGAACTGATGTCCTACGCCACGGCTTTTCCGGCCGATGCCGACTGGGACGAGGCATGGCCAGCATTCTCTGCCACTCTGGACGGCTTGGTCCTCATCGGAAAGCGGACCAAGCCCGGGAGCATGAGTCCCACTCTGCAACTCGGGCCCGTTGCACGCAAGGAGCTCCGCACAATCGTGGCGCGCCGCCGTCCGGTTCTCCTCCATACGTACGAGTTCGGCCTGGTGCCGATCGTGGACTGCCGACCGCACCGTCGTGGACCCGATGGCCGAGAGCGCCTGAAGCTTCGGGTGCCCGACGGCTGGGATCCGGGCTCCATCACGCTCCAGGCAGCGCTTGCGGCCCTGCGCCCCACCGAACGCGCTCCGCTTGGCACGTAGTTGATCGTCGTAGTGTCGCCATGGACTGACCGGGGCTGTCGAGGCTTCCGGAGGTGTGCCGAGGGTGCTCAGCACGGGCTGCTCTTGTCTGCGGCGGTGGCGTAGTAGAAACCGAGGACGGCCTCCGCGCCCGAGCCCTGGGCTGTGGTGATGCGTTGGTATCCCGCCGACCTCAGATCCCCGGTGACGAGGACCCGCGGGTGTTGTCGGTCGGGTGGGCAGTAGCCGTCCGCGCGGGGGCTGAGCCCTGCGAGCGTCGCTGGCCTGTTGCCGAGGTTGTTCAGGATCGTCTTGGCGGCGTAATTTTTCACTGCTCCGTGCCGGTCCTTCGCCGTCACCACCCAGCCGCTGCCATGAGTGGACGCGGAGAGAGCAACGGAGGACACGGGTACGACCCGGACTCGGTCGTCATGGGCGACTTCCGCGATCTTGTAGTCGTGCGCCGGCGGACACAAGACGTGCAAGGTTGTGGCGACCTGGGGGCGGGCGCGCAGCCAGGTGCCCAGCGGCCTGTCTCCTCCCAGCACATAGACGTGTTCCACAAGTTCGTTCGGAGTGGCCCGCCACAGTGGCGGCGCGGAGAACCCGGCCGGAGCGTTCACCCAACCGGTGTTGGCCGGCGTCAGGCTTTCCACACCCGTGGCGACCACGACGGCCGACCCGACGAGCACCCGCCCGTCCTTGAGGGTGAGTTCGGCCCAACTGTCGTGACCCTCTACGCTCACGGCGCGGGCCCGCTCCAGGGAACACCGCTCGGCTCGTTCCAGCCGCAACAGATCCGCCGCCAAAGCCTCGGCGAGGTCCGGACCCGACGACCAGCCACCGGACACGTTCTCTAAAGCGTCGATGACGTGCAGCTTCCCGCCCACTCGATCGTCCTCGACGACGACGGTTCGCAGGCCCAAGCTGGCTGCCATCAACGCGGCGGCGACACCCGCCGGGCCGGCGCCGACCACCAGTATGTCCGCATCCCGATCCGCGATCATGCGTGTGCTCCCGCCACCCCGTTGACGCGCGACAAGGCGGCCGTGCTGCTGAGGAGTTGGCCGACGCCGATGTTCCGGCCGGCGAGGAGCAGCGCCGCCTCGTGATACTGCGGACCGCCGGTGGATGCGCAGGCATCGGTGACGATCCAGGGCACGAAACCGCTCTGGTAGGCCGCGACGGCGGAGTCGTATACGCATGCGTCCGTGTCGATGCCGCACAGCACGAGGTCGCTCCAGCGCTCCTCCCGAAACAACCGTGCGCCCTCGGAGGTGAAGACGGATGCCTGCGTCTTGTCGATGACCGGGTAGCCGTCGGTGTACGGTGCCAACTCGTCGACGAGGGCCTGTTCCTCGGGTGTCCTCAGCCGCGTCCAGCCAGTGATCGTTTCGTACGGCGATCCGGGTGGATTGTGGAAGCGGGACAGCACCACAGGTGCCCCGACCTCCCGCCACCCCTCCACCAACCGAACGATGGCGGGGACAACATTGCGACTGTGCCGGTTTATGAAGCCGCGTTGTACGTCGATGACGACCAATGCGGTCGTTCGAGGGTTCACCCAGCCCGCCTTCCCTTGGCTTTCATTGATTGTTGTCTCGGAGGGCATCCTGGGCGGCCCGCAGCCGGTCAGGAAGTTCGCTTGTGTTCAGGATGGCCTCGCGCATTACGCGATGTTGCGCAGTCTCGGTCGGGCGCGCGGTGGTGAGGCGCGTGTGCGCGCCGCGCAGGAACCGCCACCCGTACTCCGGTGGCATCACCGGGTCTTCCCCATCCTCGATCATGTGCAGGACGTGCGACGACAGCGCCCATAGGGCTTGGACATCCAACTCCAGCGCGACGACCTGGCTCATCGTCAGGGCTCGTTCGTGCGATTGCGGGTGGTACGCCACACCTGACCAGCTGGCCACGCCCCGAGACACGCCTCCCCCGAATGCAACGGCCTCGGAATGTGTCCAGCCATCACGGAATTTGGCATCCTCGACTCCGGGACCGAGTGGCACGACGTGCGTCGGATCCTGGCGGTCGACGAGCACTGACGGCGTGGCCAGTAGGTGGAGTCCCGTTTCCAGGCTGGGTCCCGTCCACGGGGTGTGGCGCAATTCGTAGGCCGACAATACGTACTGCGGGGAAGGCGGGGGCTCGTCGAGGTCCCTCTCGGACGCGTGCTGTTCCAGTAATTGATGGATGCGGTCGCGTGCCCAAGCGGGCTCTTCCCAGTAGGTGCGGTAGCGCCAGACGGCCAGCGCGGTCAAGGTGTCGACCCTTTGGGGTTCTTCCACATGGACGACGGCAACACCGCACGCGTAAACGTGCACCGTCGACGACCGCTCTGGTGCTCGCTCGAGCGAGAACACGCGCTGGGCCAGGCCACCGGGGCCAGACGGTCCCGACGCACCGATGGCGTACAACGGGGCGCCTCGTTCACCGAGATACACCGGTATGAACTTGTGTGAGACGACGGTGCACGGAGCCGATTGGGCGGAGTCGTTGGCCAGAGTAGCCCCTGGCTCGCCTCGATGAATGGCCAGCAGGATGCGAAACCGCTCCTTCTCCTCCATGGTGCAGCGGCCCAGTGCCGTGTCCAGGAGCTGCGCGGTGTCGTGACGACATACGGTGCTCGGTGCCTTCCGCCAGTACGAAATCGCCCTGGCGCTGATGTCGAGGCGTCGAGCGAATTCGCGAACCGAAGATCGCGTCGCATCCATCAGCAATAGGGCGTCCTTGCCGGTCCACTGCTCCACGGCGATCACTACACACCTCCTGGGGGGCAACTGCCAGGCGAGAAGAGCCCAACTTCCACGCTGCTTCCACGCTGCGGCATCTCGATCACCGTCTCGGTGCTAGAGGCTGGTTCATGGAGACTCACAGCGAAGACAAGGGCGGACGTGTCCAGTCATTTACGACAAGGCAACGGCAAGCCGTCGTACACCAGTTCAACGCGATCAGCCGGAGCGACGACCTCCAGGACTTCGATGGGGGTTCCGTCGGCCTTGCGGGTCACGCGCTCCACCACGATGACCGGCACCTTGCCGCCGATCATCAGATCGCTCGCCTCGTCGGGGCTCGGGGCTCGAGCCGAGACGCGCTCGTCCGCAGAAGCCGGGACGTGGCCGGCGGCAGCCAGTGCCCCGAAGACACCACCAACGATCTTTTCGTCGCGAGCGATCGGCGTGTCCTCGGCCAGGGCCGGCGGGTACCAGGCGTTCTGTACTTGGACCACGTCGTCTGGTCCGATCGTGGCGAACCGACGTCGATGCACTGCGGTTTCACCAGCCGAGAGCCGCAGCAACGCGGCGACTCTCTCCGGTGCCTGCGCTGAGGGTCGCACGAGGACTACGGCCATGCGGCCATCGAGTCCCTGCTCGGCGCACGCGCTTTCCCAGGGGCCGCGACTACCCCCTGGCTGCATCACTTGGACGTATCGGCTGAGCGGTATCCGGACGGCCGACCTGGTGCGTACGACGGTTCCCCTCTTGCGTACGGGAACGACCAGACCCTCGTCCGCCAGCACAGCCACTGCACGACGGAGCGTCAGACGCGAGGCGCTGTACTCCGCCTCAAGGTCGAGCAAGCGGGGCAGATTCGATCCTGGTGGGAACTCCCCCTGGTCGATGCGACGTCGCAGGTCGTCAGCCAAGTCACGGTACCCACGCACGGATCCTCCTCAGATTGAGTCCACAGCTTACAGGTACCCCTATTGACAGCGGCGGCACACTGCGCATTAATAGAGGTACCCCTAATGGGGCGTGACGAATTACCTTCTGTATGTCGCCGAGATGCTTTGATTGCGTGCCCGCTGCCCGAGTGGTGGCGCGGCCGCTGCCGACCATCGAGGTTCTGTCGGAGGCTGGCCCGGTGCTCGTCGCGGCGTAGCAACCCGGCGTCCTGCCACCGGAACCACCCTTCGTGGAGTGGCGCCGGGAGTGGGATTTCGGTCCCAGCACCACGCACGACCAGCAGGTAGTCGCCGCGTTATGCGGTTGGAGTTGATGTACCACTGAATCCTCCGGACTGCCGGCACGGCGCAGATGCGCTGTCCACGTACCACGACGTCGGGATCCTGCGACGGTCCTGGCATGCGGAGAGAGCACCGCGCACCGCGACACCACGTCGTATCAACCCACCCCTGCCTGTCGGGAGTTCGTGATGCCTTCACCCTCCACCCAAATGGCCCGGAAGCGGCCGAGGCGTACCCGCAACAAGAGGGTCAGCCCCCGCCCTTCATTGGCCCTGTCGACTCTGAACCCGCTTGATCTGGATCTGTCCCACGCCGAAGTGCCATCGCTGGCTTGTCCGGACTGCAAAAGGTGGTGCCCGATCACGGGTATCGGCGGCGTCACGCCCAAGCTCGTCCCCCACCACACCGAGCGCGCCGGCTCCCTCGACCCGCGACGGTGTATCGGCAGCAACCGGCGCATCACACTCGACCTGGTCCGCTTCGAGCAAGCGCTCCACACATGGGAGCGACACCCGGCCGAGTTCGTCCCCGTGGTGCCCGGCGGCGGCACCCGCGCGTTGCACAAGGCCCGGGCCCGAGCCGCCCGACCCACCCCGGAGCCCGCCTACCAGGCTTACACCGCGCACCGCGACGAGTGCGCAACCTGCACCGACACCACACCCTGCCCAGCAGGCCGGCCGTACGCCGACCGCCTCCACTGGGCCTTTACGATCGACGCGCACCGGCGACGCCTGGCCGAAGCGACCCCGTCGGCCGCGTCCCGCCGCGCCACCAAGATGCTGCCCAAGCCGGTAGTACCCGTGGCCCCACCGGTGGGTGAGATGCGACCCGCCCGACTCGCCCCCGAATCCGCTCGCCGGGCCTACCTCGCCCACCGCGACGCCTGCTCGGCCTGCACCGGCACAACGCACTGCACGCCCGGCGCGACACTCGCGGCCACGTACGTCCGCCTGCTCCGCCAGGAACCGCGCCGCCGCCAAGGCGCGCAACTCCTCGAGGAGTTCCGGCAGGAGGTTGCGGCGAAGCAGGCCCGACAGCGCCCGCAGCAGCGGGCGGCCGAGTGGGCTGCGGTATCGGCAGCGGTGGACCGCGTAGACAGCGAGCAAAAGAGGCTCCGCGACCTTGCGCGGGCACAGGCGCCGACCGTGGGTCCCGATGTCCCGCGCAAAACACTGCGACCACAGCGCTGACTTCCCTGAGCGGAGGCGGCTGCCGTGTCCATTACCGACGCGGACTCCCCACGCATCCACGTGACCCTCGCCCCGGCCAGGCCCGACACGTGCTTTCCGAACCGCGCCCCGCCCGCACTGCACCATGCGAGCGGGGCGCGGTCGTGCACCGGCGCCCGCGGCGGCAACGCGCGAAGGAGAGAGGTATCGCCCCATGGCCATGACGAACATCGAGACCACCCCGGAGACTTCGGTCGGCCGGTTGGCCCAGGTTCGTGCCGAGGCCGAGTACGGCGCCGTCGACGCCGGGTCCTGGCCCGGCACCACCCTGACACTGGCCGACTACGTCGACCGCGCCGTCGCCAACCTGACCCACCCGACGTGCGGCGACCGGGAGTACGACGTGACCACGCGCCTGATCGACGCGTGCGGGCGCTGCTGGACCTGCTGCGGCTGGACAAAGCGTGGCGAGCCCTTGATGCGCACCGACGGCCCCTCGTACGGAGCGCCGATCCCCCTCGCCTCGGTGATCGCGACCTACGGCCCGCTGCACCCCACGGCGTGAGCCCCGAGGTTGCCTGTCGCCCCCACGCCTGCTCGGGCGGGGGCGGTGGGGAGCCTCGGGAACGCCCGCAGGCCCGCCCTCACACAGGAGCGGTACACATGACCGAGACCGAGACCGTCGAGACCATCCGCTACACCGCCGACGTCGTCGCCACCACGACGGACGGCCGTGTACTGCTCATCGAACGCGGCTGGGACCCCTACGTGGGCCGCTGGGCACTGCCCGGCGGTTACGTGGACGCGGGCGAGACGAGCCGCGCGGCGGCGGCGCGGGAACTGCTGGAGGAAACCGGTGTGCGCGTCGACCCGGCCGACCTGACGCAGATCGGCGTGTGGGACGCGCCGGGCCGCGACCCGCGCGGCCGGTACGTCACCGTCGCGTACGCGGTCACCATCCCCACCGCCACCACGGCCCGGGCCGGGGACGACGCAACCGCCGCCCGTTGGTGGCCCGTCGACGTTCTGCCGCCGCTCGCGTTCGACCACGACGACATCCTCGCCGCGCTGGGTGTCGTTCCCGACGCCCTGGCCTGACCAACCCACATGCCCGCCGGCCGATCCGGCAGGCACTCGATCGCGCGCCCGGGCGGTGACCACCACCCCGCCCAGGTGCAGCGCATCCCGGGACCCGTGAGGGCCGACACCGTTGCGTCGGTGTCGGCCCTCGCGGCCGCCGGAACCGCGGCCCCGACCGTGGGAGATCGAACGTGACCGTCACCATGCACAATCTCAAGCTTGAGGACCTGAAGGTGGGCGACACCATCGACCCCGCCGCGCCGCCCTGGTGCAGCTTCGCCGACACGGAGGAGTACGACGAGATGCGGGGCCGGCGGCTCTGGGTCTGCGAGACCTGTGAGTGCGAGGTCCTCGCCGACAAGGACGGCATCGTCCTGTTCGCCCCGGACGACTGCGGAGAGCACTGACAGAACCGACGGCCGCGCCCGGGCGGGCGACCACCACCCCGCCCGGGCCACGCCACCAACGCCCCGGCGTCAATGGCCGATGCGGCGCCCCTTGGACGGAGTCCTTAGAAGTCGTTTCATTTGGTGTGTTCGCTATTCTGGCGGGTGTGACGACGCTTGTGGAGCGGCTGGTGCCGGACGAGTTGTGGGAGTTGTTCGAGCGCGTGGTGCCGTCGAAGCCGACCCGGCCGCAGGGCGGTGGCCGGCGGCGGTTCGAGGATCGTGAGGTGTTGGCCGGGATCGTGTTCGTGGCGACGTCCGGTTGCACGTGGAGGCAACTGCCGCCGGTGTTCGGCGCCTCGTGGCAGACCGTCTACCGCCGGTTCGCCGAGTGGAGCCGGGCGCGGGTGTGGGCGAAGCTGCACCGGATTCTCCTGGACGAGCTCGGCGCCCGGGGTGCGTTGGACTGGTCGCGGTGCGCCGTGGACTCGGTGAACATGCGGGCCCTCAAAAAGGGGATTTGACGGGTCCGAATCCTGTGGATCGGGGGAAGTACGGGTCGAAGATCCACCTGCTGACCGAACGCACCGGTCTGCCCCTGTCGATTGGGATCTCCGGTGCCAACACTCACGACAGCCAGGCCTTGATACCCCTGGTCGAGGGCATCCCGCCGATCCGTTCCCGCCGCGGGCCACGTCGCCGCAGGCCTGCCAAGCTCCACGGCGACAAGGCGTACGATCACCGATTCATTCGCGCGTTCCTGCGGCAACGCCG
>NZ_JBVHLU010000175.1:0-13486 GCF_055558835.1 Embleya sp. NPDC025285 | reverse complement strand
ACCCCCACCCCCCCCCCGACCCACACCCCCCCCACCCCCCCCCCCCCCCGGCCCCCCCCCCCCCCCCCCCCCCCGCGACGGGATCAGATGGTGAGGACGACTTTGCCCTGGAGGTGGCCGGCGTCGAGCAATCGGTGTGCGTCGGCGACGCGTTCGAAGGAGAACGTCTCCTGGACGTGGACCCGGAGCCTGCCCTGTTCGACCAGTTCGACGAGACCTCGCAGGGCCACCGGGTCGGGGTCGACCGCGACGCCGCTGAAGCGCATCCCGGCCGCCTCGTACGCGGCGATCAGCCCCGCGTCGTCCTCGGCGACCGCCGTCACCAGGTGACCGCCCGGGCGCAGTACGGCGAGGGAGCGTTCGACGGTGTCGCCGCCGATCGTGTCGAGTACGAC
This sequence comes from Embleya sp. NPDC025285, assembly GCF_055558835.1. Taxonomy (NCBI): domain Bacteria; kingdom Bacillati; phylum Actinomycetota; class Actinomycetes; order Kitasatosporales; family Streptomycetaceae; genus Embleya; species Embleya sp. NPDC025285. The sequence continues at coordinate 13,091 of NZ_JBVHLU010000175.1, read as the reverse complement.
GTCGACGTCGCGGACGGCCTCGGTGAAGTCGACCCTGGTGTAGTCGATCACTTCGTCGGCGCCGAACTGCTCGACGAAGTCCCGCTTGTTGACGCCGGCGGTCGTGATCACGTGCGCGCCGAGTGCCTTCGCGATCTGGATCGCGACGTGGCCGACTCCGCCGCCTCCGCCGTGGACCAGGACCCGGTCGCCGTCGCCGACGCCGGCGAGGTCGACCAGGCCCTGCCACGCCGTCAGCCCGACGATCGGCAGCGCCGCCGCCTCGACGTGCGAGAGCGACGCCGGCTTGTGTACCAGGTGCAGCGCCGGCGCGGCGACGACCTCGGCGTACGCGTTCGCCGCGCGCGGGAACAGCGGCATCCCGAACACCTCGTCGCCGGGCTTGAACCGCCACGTCAGCGGACCGTCCTCGACCACGCCGCTGACGTCCCAGCCGAGGACGAAGGGCGGTCGGCCGAGCAGCGGGAACTCGCCGGCGCGCAGGCGCGCCTCCAGCGGGTTGAGCCCGATCGCCTTGACGCGGACGAGAACCTCGGTCGGCAACGCTCGTGGCTCGGGTGCCTCCACGACGGTGAGCACCTCGGGACCGCCGAGGGTGTGCTGGGTGACGACTCGCATGACTCTCCTGACGTCCAAAGAAGGGGGAGAAACCCAGGCTAGATTTCCGACGGGAACCCGCAGGTACCTTTGGCGCCATGAGCGGATTCGGTCTTGGTGATCCCTTTCTCTCCGACTGTCCGGCGCGTCTGGCGATCGAACTCATCGCCGACAAGTGGACGGCGGTCGTGCTGTATGGCCTCAGCAAGGGCCCGGTACGCCACGGCGAACCGATCGAACTGATCGGCGGCATCTCCCGCAAGATGCTCACCCAGACCCTCCGACGGCTCGAGGCGCACGGACTCGTCCGCCGCCACGCCTACGCCGAGGTGCCGCCCCGCGTGGAGTACGAGCTCACCCCGCTCGGGGCGACGCTGATCGATCCGATCCACATGCTGACCGAGTGGGCGAGGGCGAACGGCGACGCGGTGCTCGATGCGCTCGACGCCGGTCCCGAGCCGGTCGCCCACAGCGACTGATGCCCCGCTCTGCGTGTACCGGCTGGATTCGAGGATGGCGTCGTTGTAGTCGCTGTCGTCGCCGTTGTCCGCGACGATCACGAGCAGGTTGTAAGCGCCGATCCCGTACGGGCCGCCGCTGTTGAGGCTGCTCGGCTTGACCGCACCGCCGCCGTCGGCGCCGATGGTTCCCGGGAGTGGGGCGCTGGGAGTGAGAGCTGAGCGCCTGCGGTGACGAGACTCCTCGAGGGAGGGGTCGGCCGATGATCGCCCGTGGGGCCGGATCTGCTCACCGTCGGGTTCCGGTGGCCGGAGCCGTTTCCCGTGCCCTGGAACGCCGTCCGATCCGGGGGCCGGGTCGTGAGAAGCGGGGTCGGACATGCCGAGCCCCTGCGGGATGCAGGCGCGGGGGTCTCGGTGTGTTGCGCGCAACGCGGCCTCGTCGGTCGCCGCGCGCGACCGGGCCGGGTCGCCCGCCGTGGGCGACCGCGGCCTGGCCCCGGCGCGGGTCAGGTGCCATGGCGTGGGATTGCGCGCGGTGCGCGCGGGCGGACACGCCGCGCGTGATGTGGTGAGCATCCACGCGGCGTGGCCGCGCCGGGGTCCGGGGTCAGGTCGTCGCGCGGACGGCGTCGCGGATCAGGTCCGCGACCTCCTTGGGCCGGGAGACTGCCACGGCGTGGGACGCGCCCTCGATCTCGACGGTGGTGGCACCCGCGCGCTCGGCGCCGAAGCGTTCGACGTCGGGGTTGATCGCCCGGTCCGCGGTGGCCACGAGTGCCCAGGAGGGCTTGGTCCGCCACGCGGCCGCGGTGGCCTTCTCGGTGAAGGCCGAGGCGGCGAGCGGACGCTGACCGACGGCCAGGGCCTTGGTCATGGACGCGGAGACGTCGGCGGCGAAGATGTCCGCGTACGCCGCGGTGGCGATGGTGACTTCGACCGCGGACGTCGCGCCCTCGGTCGGGTAGGTGGCCTGCTTCAGGTTGGCGGCCAGCGGCGAGTCGGGGAAGCGGCCCTGGAGCTCGCCCAGGCTCTCGCCCTCCTCCAGGACGTAGGCGGCCACGTAGACCAGTCCGACGACGTTCGGCGTCGTGCCGGCCACGGTGATGAGCGCACCGCCATAGGAGTGGCCGACCAGGACGACCGGTCCGTCGATCTGGGCGGCGGCGGAGGCGATGTACGCCGCGTCGGAGGCCAGTCCGCGCAACGGGTTCGGCGGGGCGACCACGGGAATGTCGTGGCCCTGCAGTTCCGCGATGACCCCGAGCCAGCTCGTGGAGTCGGCGAACGCGCCGTGGACGAGGAGGGCGGTGGGGGTGGGACGTGCGGTCATTCCGCTGCTTCCTTTGTTCTCGATGTGCTTCATCGGGTCGGTTCGTCGGGTCGGTCCGTCGGGTTGCTTCATCGGATCCGGTTCACCGGGTCGGCGCGTGCCAACGGTCGACGATGCGTGCTCGGTGCTTGGTCAACGGGTGTGCAGCGCGCGGCGCAGGGCTTCGACGGCCATCGTGATCGCGGCCTCCGCGGCGTGGGTTCCGCGCAGGGCGTTGAGCATGACGAAGTCGTGGATGATGCCCTGGAAGCGCACGGCGGTGACCGGGACACCGGCCTCGCGAAGCCTGTTCGCGTACGCCTCGCCCTCGTCGCGCAGGACGTCGGCCTCGCCGGTGATGACCAAGGCAGGCGGCAGACCCGTGAGTTGGTCGATGGTGGCTCTCAGCGGCGACGCGGTGATTTGGGCACGCTCGTCGGCGTCGGTGGTGTACTGGTCCCAGAACCATTGCATACCGTCGCGGCGCAGGAAGTAGCCCGTGGCGAATCGGTGGTACGAATCGGTGTCGAAGTTCGCGTCGGTCACCGGGTAGAACAACGTCTGCTGGACCAGGGGAACATCGCCTCGCTCCTTCGCCATCAGCGTCAGCGCGGCGGCCATGTTGCCGCCGACGGAGTCGCCGACCACGGCGAGCCGCGAGCCGTCCAGGCCCTTGGACGTGCCCTGCGCCACGACCCATTGGGCGACCGTGTAGTTCTGCTCGATGGCGACCGGGTACCGCGCCTCGGGGGAAAGGTCGTACTCGGGGAAAACCACGGCGGCGCCGGCACCGACGGCGAGTTCGCGAACCAGGCGGTCATGCGTGTGGGCGTTGCCGAAGACCCAGCCCGCACCGTGGATGTAGAGGATCACCGGGAGGCTGCCCGCGGCGCCGGCGGGTTTGACGATCCGCGCTCGCACGCTTCCCGTCGGGCCGCCCTGGACCGTGATCCACTCCTCGTCGACGTCCGGCATCTCGACTTCGCCGGACTGGACCTCGTCGACCGTCTTGCGTCCGGTCACCGGACCGAGGTCGAACAGGTAGGGCGGCTGGTCGGTCGCCGCTGCGAACGCCGCGGCGGCCTCTTCGAGCACCGGTCGGACCGGCTCGACGGCATCGGACATGCGAATCTCCTCGAATTTGGGCACGTCGACTCCGCCGACGAAATCCCGGATTGTGTGGGGAACAGCGGCCGCTCCGGTGGTTTCGACACGGAACGGCCAGTCCGTGGGCGTCGACGACGGAATCGAGTCGAAGCGCACGGAAGTGTGGGTGCCCAGCGACCCATCGACGCATCAGCGCATTGACGCGGACGGGCGGGAAAGCAGAAAAGATGTGCGGGATGGGGTGGGAATTTCATGGTGAACCGCGTACGCGGTTCACCATGGATGCCGCCCGACGACAGGATCTCCCTGTCCGGATCTCAGGACAGGAATTTGTCGACCACTGCATTGAAAGCGGCCGGATTCTCCAGGAAAGGGAAGTGTGAACTGGCCACGTCGGTCGGGAAGATGTGGAGTTGTGCGTCGGGAATCTGTTCGGCGATGAAGCGTTGCGACGCGGGGGACACGTGGCTTCCGTCGCAACCGATCACGAGGGTCGGGACGTCCACCCGGGGAAGCACGTCCCGCCAGTCCTGAGCGCAATGGTCGAACAACAGGGGAACGCCGGCGTGCGCGGGAGTGGATTCGATCTGCTCCGCGACGAAGGCGAGGATCGCGGGGTCGGTGTCGCCGGAAAACATGCCGCGCACGAAGTCCAGCCGCACGCGCCTGCCGTCCCGACCGGCAAGCGCCGCTCCGAGTTCGAGCAGGCCCGCCACGTCGAAGATGGCGCCGGACTCCTCCTGTTCGGCACGGGTCATCCAAGGCACCGCCGCGACGGCCGCAGGCTGATCGACCGCGACGAACCGGCGGATGCGGCCCGTTCCGTACTGATCCAGGAAACTCCACCACACCGAGACACCCATCGACCATCCGAGCGCGTCGAAGCGATCCAGTTCCAGGTGGTCGACGAGTTCGAGAACGTCCCGCGCCAGGCGAGCGATGCGATACCCGTGGTGCGGTTTCTCGGAAATTCCGTGGCCGCGCAGGTCCACCGTGACGACGCGACGGGCGGGGGAAAGACCGTCGAGCTGATTCCGGAACATCTCCTGGGTCTGTCCCCAACCGTGGAGCATGACCAGGGGCACGCCGTCGCCACCGCTGTCCCGGTAGACCAGTCGTACTCCGTCGTCCGTCGTCAGTTCGCCCATGACCGCATTCCTGTTCCGTGCCTTGCGTGGCGTCGGTGTGCGCCGACGCCCTCGATATCGCGTTCCCCGCGGCGCCGAGATTTCGATGTCCCGTCGTCCGCCTGGAACATTCTCGTTTCCCGGGCCCGGTCGCCGCTACCGCCGAACGTAGGGATCGGTCCGGGTGCCTTCATCGGTCTGTAGCAACCAGCCGACGACCGTATGGCCGCGTACCGAGGTTTTCCTCTCTTTGTGGAAACCGGGTCTGTCGGAGCGCGTATTCGAGGAATCGGTCGTGATGCCCGAGGGCGCTGCTCAGTCGGCGGCGGGCGCCCCGGCCGTCAACAGTTCCCGGATGCGTAGGCCCATGTGCAGCACGAGCCGGTCGGCACCGTTGTCCAGGTCGAGACCGGTGATCTCCTGGATCTGCCGCAGCCGGTAGTACAGCGACGTGCGGTGGACGTGCAGCGCTTCGGCGGTTCTGGGTACGGATCCGGCGTTCTCCAGGAAACAGCGCAGGGTTTCCTCCAAGCGCGCGGTGCCGTTGTTCTCCGTGAGGACACGCAGCGGCTTCGGTACGAGCGAGGCGTTGAGAGCCTGGTCCGGCAGCTGCAGTAGCACGGCGAACTCGCCCAGCTCGTCCCAGTCGCCGACGCCCCTCAGGTTCGGCAGTCGGCGGGCGGCGCGCATGGCCACGAGCGCCTGCTCGTACGAACTCCACGCACCCGCCAGACCCTCCTGGCGCCCCCCGACGCCGACCGTGGGAACCGCCGCCGCGTCGAGGAAGGTGCCGAGGGACTCGACGACGCGACGGGATTGCGCGGTGATCTCTCCCGAGTCCGGCAGCCGATCGCACAGTTGGAGCAGGACCGCGCGGTCCCGATCCACCGATATCGCGCCGGCGGCCCAACGCGTGCTGCGATATCCCTCCACCGCGGCCCGCAGCGCCGTCTCGACCTCGGCCGGCGAGCCGTGCGGGCGGGAGACCCGCACGACGGTCACCACCGAATGCGCCGCGTCCACCCACAGGCCGCGGTCGATCCCCTGCTCCAGAGCGACGGCGCGCCCGACGGGATCCGTGCCCAGGAGGCCGCGAAGCAGTTCGTGTGTGCCGCTCTCCTCGGCCTCGGTGGCCACGTATTCCGCATACATCTGTGCGGCCACCGCGCGCGCCGCCCGCCCGATCGCGTCGGTCTCCTCGGCCGAGAGCGTCTTGTCCGCTGCGACGACCATCAGCAGACCCAGCAGTCGGCCCCGCTCCCGCAGGGGCACGCAGTAGCGGGGCAGCAGTCCCAGGTCGTCCCGGCCCTCGATGAAGCCCGGCCCGGCCCACTGGGCGACGCCCTGACCAAGGACGTAGCGGATGACCTCGTCGTCCGCGAGCCCTTGCAACAAACTGCGCACACGCACCGGGTCCTCGTCCCCGAAGTGCCTGCTCGAGCAGATCAGACGGACCAACGGGTCGTCCAGGACGACGGACCGGCCCAGTTCCTCCGCGAGCGCATCGATCAATGCCCGGAGAGCGCCGCTGCCGACCTGCGCCCGTTGGAACCGCTTCGACATCCCTTGTCCCCTCTAAAAGACATATTTCTACAATCCGTGAAACCAGACGACCAAATTTTCGACACTCCGAGGCAGTGTGAGTTACGGCTCAGTAACTTCGTTCCGCGCACCGCGTCGGCTCACGAGCCGGTGGCCCGCTTGCGCCGCGTGCGATCCGCGGTCGGACCCGATACGGCCCCCGTGGGCGGAACTTCGCCGATCCACGCCGATCCGTTCGCACCGTCGCCCCACCCGGTGCACCACGACGGGAGGAGAAGACGTCTCCACATGCCGCCCTCCGCCAGGTGAGCGCGAGTGCCGCACAGGACGGCGCGGTGGCGTCGTCGGGGAGCGGGGAAGGTCACTCGGACGGGCGACCCATCCATGGCCGGGAGGGCCGGCAGGAACATGGCGGGCGCCGCTGGGTGAGCGCGGCCCGGAACACCGACGCCGTGGCGCGGGCGGTCTGTCCCCGGTCGTAGACACGGCCGAACTCGCGGATCTCCTCCTCGGACCGCCTCGGGCGCCGGAACGCGAGCATGCCTTCGTCGAGCTCCGTCGGCTCCGAGCCCGACCACCCAGGATTCGGACCTCCCGCGCCCTGCCGTTCGACGCATCCGGCGTCGGAGCCTGGACACCGGGTAGGCGCCGGGTATCGGCGGTGGTCCGGGACCGGACACCGGACCCGGGCGGCCCCACCCGACCGGGAGGACCCCGTCCATGCCCACCACCCGCCACGAGGACCTGCGCGAGGCGATCGCCCAGGCCCGCGAAGCCCTCGCCGCCCACCCCGACAGCGCCACCTCTACGGCCCTGGCCGACCTCCTCGCCGCCGCCGGACCCTTCGCCAACCTCATCCCCGCCGTCCCTCACCCCGCACGGCGCGCATGAGCGGCCCACCACGCGAGCGGCCGGGCGTCACGGCGCCGCGAGGCTGCCGCCGGCCCGGGCCGCGCGGCCCCCACACTCCCCAAATCGGGCCCGGCCGGCGCGCGGGACGCGGGCGTCCGTCGCAAAATCGACGGGTGGACAGGCCCGGAGTACACGCCTACCTCGAACTCGCCGACGGCACCGGCGCCGAGGTCACCGTCGACCTGTACGACTGGCCCGACCCCCGCAGCCCCCTCCCGGCCCTCTGGAGCGCGATTGTCACCGACGGCCCGCCCCTGCCCGAGGGCACCGAAGGGGTCCTGCACCCGGATGAGGAAAGCCCGGTCGACGGCCACCCCTTCGTCGTCATCGCCTCCGCCGGCAGTTCCTCGCAACTCCGCGGCCGCGAACACGGACCACCCCGGGGCGCGGCACCCGGCTCGCCCGGACCCGGGCATGCGGGCGGGCGCCTCCTCCCCTGCCGGAAAGAGACGCCCACCCACCACACGCGCCCCTCCCCGGGCCCAGAAACGGGGAGGAACCGCGCGCCACCATCCCTGCCCCGCCCGCGGCGCGCCGCACGCGCCCGAGCGGGTGAACCACGAGAGCGGTGAACACGGACTCGCCGCGCGTCTCCCGGCGACGCGCGATCGAACGGGCACAGCGCCACGGATTCCCGGTCACGGAGCTGCCCCACCACGCCGGACGGCGGGTCGGGATTCCCACGAAGGCCCACGAGCCCACCCGGACCCGATGCCCGTGCCCGATGCCCGTGTCCGCGCCCGTACCGCCCACGGACGATGCGGAGCGATCGGTTGAGGAGCACACCCCCACGCCTGCCCCGTTCGCCCGAACGGCCGCACCACCCCTCGGACTTAGCCCGTCAACCGCCCTTTTGCCGAGAAGTTCCGATTTAGGTGTGTTTCCCTGTGATCGTCCCTGTGTTCAGGGTCGGCGGGAGTGTGACACGGCAGCACGCCTGGAGGGATGGTGTCGCGTATGGGCCGCACTCCCGTCGGCCGCGTGCGCGCGAATGCGTCCCACCGGGAAGGTGTGGACGGGTCGCGGGGTGGAAGGCATCGACGGACGACCCCGCCCCGGGCCGTCGTGCCCGCCCTTCCCGGCGATCCCCCGGCATCCGACACGCACCCGTTCGGAGGCCCATCTCGATGACCCTGACCCCCAACGGCGTCGACGCCCCGCGCGGCCCGCGCACCGTCACCGACCGCAACCTCACTCGCCTCGCCGGCCTGGAGCCGGGTACTCCCGCGCACGCCGCGCTGCGCAACGAGATCGTCGAGGACAACCTCAACCTCGTCGCCCACGCCTGCAACCGCTACACCCACCGCGCCGACCTGCGCGAAGACCTGCGCCAGGTCGCCGCGATCGGCCTGATCAAGGCCGTCGACGGCTACCGCCCAGGACACGGTGCCGCATTCCTGTCCTACGCGATCCCCACCATCGCGGGCGAGCTGAAACGCTACTTCCGCGACCACACCTGGGCCGTCCACGCCCGCCGCGGCGAACAAGAGCTCTACCTGCGACTCGTACGGGCCCGCGACGACCTCTCCGCGCGCCTGGGCCGCGAGCCCGACTTCGGGGAACTCGCCGCCGCCCTGGGCATGGACGAGAAGGAAGTACGCGTGGGCCTGGAGGTGGGAGCCGCCCTGCGCACCGACTCCCTCGACGCACCCCTCGGCGGCAACGACCCCACCGCCACCACCGGACACGACCTGCGCGGAGCACCCGACCCCGCACTCGACCTCGTCCTCAACCGCGAGACGCTGCGCCCGCTCATCGCCGAACTCGACGACCGCGACCGCCGCATCCTCAAACTCCGCTTCTGGGACGACCTCACCCAAGCCGAAATCGGCACCACCCTCGGCCTCTCCCAGATGCACGTCTCCCGACTCCTCACCCGAGCCTTCACCACCCTGCGCGAAGGCATGCTCGCCACCACATGAACCCCGAGCCTCGACCGGCACGGCCGAAGAACCGGCCGATCGGGCGACGAGGCACCGGGCACGGCGAGAACCCACGACCTGATCAAGCCCGAACTGCAGCAAGGCGCAACCGCCGCCACCCGGCCGGGCGGGGGCGGCCGGAACTCCTGAACCACGGGCCCGGAGGAGGGGCATTCACGGCGACCGAGGCGCTCCGGCCCCATCTTCCGAGGGTCGGAGCGCCACGATCCAAAGGTGCCACCTCCACCGACCCCGTCCACCGTCGGGCCTAATGCGGCGGAAGCACCGGCTCGCTACGAGGACCCGCCAGGCGAGAGGAACCGTCGTGCCCGATTCGACTTCGTCGTCCTTCGAGGACGCCCACCGTCGCCCCGACGGGGTGGACGACGCCACCGTGGCCGCTGTCGGGAAGGTGTCGGAGGCGTGGGAGTACACCGCCCGCGCCCGCGGCCACCTGTACGCGTTCCACCAGCTCACCGGCAGCGCCGACCGCATCCTCCAGGACGCGGTGGACATGCTGTGCCGGGCCGGGCACCAGGAGGCCGCCCGCGTCCTGGCGACCGAGATCGCCGGACGCAACGTCATCCCCGGGCACTGGACGTTCCAGATCGTCGAGGAATACGACCGCACCTACTATCAGCCGTTCGCCGACGCCGAGCAACGCCTGCGCCAGGACCTCGTCGGCGGCAGGCGGCACCTGTACGAGGCGGAGATGAAACGGCGCCTGCGCACTCGCGGACACCCCGACCACACGTGGGAATGAACCGGACCCCGAGGCCACAGGGGCGCCATCCGCGAAGTTTCCCCAGGGCAGGGCGGGTGCTCGATGTGGGCACCGGAACCGGGGCGGTGGCCCGCGCGGCAGCCGCCGCCGGTGCCCGGGCGTACTCGGTCGTCCTGGACCGGATGTGCGCCCAGGTCCCACGGCACCTCAGCCCCGCGGAGCGCTCCCGGTCGCGCACTCCGCGCTGTGCGGAGTGGGAACGACCCTGGCCCGCATGGCTCAGGGCAGTGCAGCCCGCCCGATACGGTCGCGAGCCTGGGGTTGCCCGAGATGGATGCCGTCGGCCGGCGCGTCGCGGCGCTTCCCTCCGGCACGACACAAATCGGGGGACGGCGCGCCGGGGACTAGGCTTGGGGGTGCCGCGTCCGCGCGGATGCGGTTCTCGGGGCCGAGATTGGCGGTATGCCATGACAACGCACAAGAACCAGCCGGACGAACATCGCAACAAGAGCGCCGGCGGCCGGGTCGACGCCGAGAATCGCGGCTGGTCCCCTTCGGTGAACGCCACCCACCAGGAGGACAACGACAGCGCGCACCGCTCGTTCCACCCCGACGAGTACGCCGCGCCTCCCGGGCCGGGGCGGATCGTGTCGAAGGAGGAGACCGAGGAGGTCCCCGGCGACACGGTCGAGAGCACCGGCCGACGCGGCGAGGAACAAGGCGGGAAATCCGGCGGCAAGGGCACCCACGACCGAGGCCCCAAGGGCCCGTCCCGCCGGCCGAGCGGAGGTGAGGACGCCTCCGCCGTCACGGGCATCGACCCCCAGGACGCGGACTCCCCCGACCCGCGCACCCCACGCCGCGCCTGACATCCGGACCACACCCGTCTCGTCTTCGTCGACACCTCCGAACGACAAGCTCCCCCAACCGGCGGGCCGGGTCGTGGCCCGGAATCGGCAGGCGCGCCGGCCCCGGGGCTGCGTACCGCGAGACCGGGATCGGTCGGGATCGGGATCGGGATACCGAGAACGCGGCGGGAACGGCGGGGGCCGGGGTCGCCGTGTGGAGGTGTGGATCCCCTGCGGGATCACGGTGGCCCCGGCCCGTGGTGTGACGCCTGCCCCCGAAACCGGTATTCATCTCCGGAAACGGTGTCCCGTATTCGGAGACGGTTTCGAGAATTCGTCGGGGAATGCCGAAACGGGCTGTGGTCCGACTCGTGTACTCCGAGTCGGACCACAGCCCGTTTCATCGTGTCGCCCGAGTGGGCGGCGCTGCTACCAGCGGTACCAGCGGCCACGGCCGCCACCGCTGCCGGCCGAGCGGAAAACGAACCCGAGTGCCCACACGATCAGGACGATCACGGCGATCCACCACAGGGCCTTCAAAGCGAAACCGGCACCGAAAAGGATCAGGGCGAGAAGCAGGACTACCAGCAGGGGAATCATTGTTTTACCTCCGACCCGCTTGTGCCCCACCCATTCGGGCGCATGCCTGAAAAGATGGCGGTTTACCGGGATGATTCCTGGAGAGGATTCGGCGTCGTTCCCCACCGTTCCCCACCGTTCCCCCCGCGATTCGATGCCCCGATCCTCGACCGGCAGGGTCTCGTAGTTCGTGTCCTACGCCGACGCTGTGATCTGGGGCTTCGCGCGGTGTCTCGTGACGTGTCCGGTCCCGAAACAGATCGGGCTGCCGTCCCGACACCGACTGGTGTTCGTGCCCCTGGACGGCGCCGTAGTCGGCCCCGGTTACGTCAAGGTCGCGTTCGACAAACCGTTGGTGAAGAAGGGCCCCGCGATCGGCACCGACGACGTGCTGCCCGCCGAGGACGAAGAAGCCGTCTTCACACCATTCGGCCTCCCCTACCGACCGGGCACCGCCGGCGAGCGGCAACTCGCCCGCCGCTGAACACCGCCCCAACGAATTCCCGGGAGGCGACGATGGCGCTCTCCCTCGCCCTGATCCTCGTCGCGATCGTCCTCGGCCTCGTCGGCACCGTCGCCGACGGGCTGGGCTACCTGCTGATCATCGGCATCGCGGTCCTCGTCGTCGCCCTGGTCTACGCCGCGGCGCGGTGGCGCCGCTCCGGCCGACGCCCCACCCGCTGACCGGGCCCGAGCGCCGGACAAGGCGACGACGACCGATGGACCGTCTCGGTGGCCTCCGGTATTCCGGTCGGCTTCGTGGTGTGGGTGGAGATGAGGTCGAGGTCGCCGCGCCGGCTTCGACCGGCCGCCTACTGACCACGGCGTGGGCGTCGCTGAAGCAGGCCACGCAGGCGTGACAGCTCGCGGCGAAACAGCGCCGGCGCATCGACGGCCACGTGAGTTCTGCCCGCCGTGCGCACCTCACGTCCACGAACGACGACTTCGACGACGAGGAATGGTGGCGGCGCACGGGCGAGGACGGACCCGTCCTCGGGTTCGCGGGCGGCCGAGCGGTGTCGTCGCGTTCGTCAGCGCGCGTGTCCGGCCGCGTCGTCGCGGGAGCCGTGGAGTCCGTGGAGGGCGGCGATGCGCGTGGCGCTGTTCGTGAGGCAGCTCGCGATGTCGCGCAGGTGGGACCTGTTGTACGAGTCGGTCGTCCAGCCGAGGTCGTCCATGCCCTTGACGGCGAGGAGCAACTGCTCCGCCGCCGCGGCCAATCGCTTCGCCAGGGCGGCCATGTCCGCTGGGTCCGGCTCCATCGCTGCCTCCAGATCATCGACCGGGCCCACGGCCCGCGTAGGTGTCCTCGTTGCGGGCTCCGCCGCGTTCCGGATGGGGGTTGCCGCTCATGCCGAGGACCCCGGTGGGATCTCGGGGAGGACCCGGCTCGGCGGTTTCGACGGCGGTGGCGTCGATCCGCGCCGGGGCGCGTGCCCGTGGAGGGCCGCGCCTGGCGTCCTCGGCGGGTCAGGGGCTTTCGTGTGGCCGGGTCTCGTTGGCGTCGCGCAGTTCGGCGTTCAGGCGCAGGGCTTCTTCGAGTTGGTCCTCGAGGATGACGATGCGGCAGGCGGCGTCGACGGCGGTGCCCTGGTCGACGAGTTCGCGGGCACGCTGGGCGATGCGCAACTGGTAGCGGGAGTAGCGGCGGTGGCCGCCCTCGGAACGCAGGGGGGTGATCAGGCCATACTCGCCGATCGCGCGCAGGAAGCCCTGGGAGGCGCCGATCAAGGCGGCCGCGCGGCCCATCGTGTAGGCGGGGTAGTCGTCGTCGTCGAGCCTGTCGGCCCTGGTCGGGGTGGAGCGGGAATCGGGGGCCATCGGCGCCTCTCTTGAGTTCACATTCGTCAAAGTCGTCAGGGAAACGCGTCGAGGGGCCCTGGTGCCGTACGGCACCAGGGCCCCCAAAAAAAACCCCCCCACCCCCCCCCCCCCCCGGGTCGTTCCCCCTGTTTCTTCGCTT
>NZ_JBVHLU010000174.1:0-13656 GCF_055558835.1 Embleya sp. NPDC025285 | reverse complement strand
CCGCGGTCTGTTTCCCTCCCTCCCCAGAAACCCCCCCCCCACCCCCACCACCCCCCCCCCCCCCCCCCCCCCCCCCCCCCGCCTCGCCGAAGCCCACCCCGTGCCAGGTGTCGCGGTAGCGGTGCCACAGGTCCGCCGCGCCTTCCGGCGGGGGCAGCAGGGCGCCGCCGAACAAACTGCCGCCGCCCAGCAATCCACGGGCGGCGAACAGGGTGACCAGGGTCAGCACGAAGGCGAGCGAGAGTCCGGGGCGGCGCATCAGCACGCGCAGCTTGACGAAGCTCTCCGTGTCGAGCGACTCGGAGTCGTCGTCGGTGGGGCCCGATTCCGCGCTGCTGTGTCGACCGGACCGGTTCTCCGGCTCCTCGCTCCGCCGCAGATTGCCGATCAGGCCCTCGGCGGCGTGCCGAACGGTGGCGGCCCGGCTGGGGAACAGGTCGCCCAAGTCCTTGTCCGACATGGTCCGGGTCCGCGAACGGGCGCGCCGCGCGGACAGGAACGCGGCCGGGCGCAGCAACACCGCCATGGTGCCGAGCAGTTCGTCCAGGGCCATCCCGGGCAGCTTGCCGAGCAGGTAGCCCAGGCTGCGGAACAGGCCGCCGAACAGCAGGCGCAGGTACAACAACGGCCAGGTCGCGCCGGTGGTGTTGGCCAGCAGCGTGAAGGCGGCGCCCCTGCGGTCCACCCGGTGCGGGCGGTTCGCCGCGACGTCGATCGGCCGGCGCTCGCGCGTGGCCGCCTCGGCGTGTTGCACCACCGCGTCCGGTACCACGACCACGCGGTGTCCGGCGGCGTTGACCCGCCAGCCGAAGTCGGTGTCGTCGCGGGAGAGCGGCAGGCGCGGGTCGAAGCCGCCCAGGCCCTCCCACACGTCCCGGCGCACCAGCATGCCCGCGCTGGAGACGGAGAGCACGCCGCGGACCGCGTCGTGCTGGCCCTGGTCCTGCTCGCGGCGCTCCAGGCCGGTCCAGCGTCGGCCGCTGCCGGTGAGCGTGGTGCCGACCTCGAGCAGTTGCCTGCGGTCGTACCAGCTCCGCACCTTGGGGCCGAGCACGGCCGCGGAGGGCAGTTCGTCGGCGGCGCGCAGCAGCAGGTGCAGCGCGTCGGGGGCGGGCTCGCTGTCGTCGTGCAGGAGCCACAACCACTCGACCGGCTCGGTCGATCGGGGCGGGCGGTCCTGGTCGGTGTCGCCGTACGGGTCCGACGCGTCGTACGCGTCGATCCGGTAGGGCAGGGACGCGGGGTCGACGTGCGGCGCGGCACGCAGGGCTTCGCTCACGGCGGTACCGAACGCGGTCCGTCGCTCGGTGTGCAGCACCGAGCCCTGACCGAGCGCGTCCTCGAGCAGACCGACCGAGGCGTCGGTACTGCCGGTGTCGACCGCGAGGACGCGCTGGACCGGGCGCTCCTGACCGAGCAGGCCGGTCAGTGTGCGCGGCAGCCAGCGTGCCCCGTCATGGGCGACGAGGATCGCGGTGACGATGTGCCGTGGGAAAGCCGGAGCTTGCGCGTATGCCGACTGATGGCTGAAAAGTGACATCGAGTGCGGGGACCCCGGGGGGCTCGAAGCGGCGTGGTACCAGCGGTCCGGCATCCGGCCGAACGGCCAACACACTACGCGACGGGCACCCCGCGCCCGCCCTGCTCGGACTCGGGCCCGAACAGGCGACGGTCAGACGGCCGCCTTCTTGAGCCTGCGCCGCTCGCGTTCGGACAGCCCACCCCAGATCCCGAAGCGCTCGTCGTTGGCCAGCGCGTATTCCAGGCACTCGTCGCGCACCTCGCACGCGAGGCAGACCTTCTTGGCCTCTCGTGTCGAGCCGCCCTTCTCCGGGAAGAAGGACTCGGGGTCGGTCTGCGCGCACAACGCGCGCTCCTGCCAACCGAGCTCCTCCTCCTCGCTCTCGCCCTCGGCGACCAGTAGCTGGAACAGCTCGCCCATCGCGTGCCTCCTCGACCCGTTTTTGCGTCCCCGTGATTAAGCCGCTACCGGTAACGGTTCACGACGTGTGTGAAATTACAAGCGCGTCGTTGCTGCGACGTCAAGCCGGGCTCTGCTATTAGAGCGGGGATTCACTCCCCGGGACCACAGCAATCCGAATTGACCACATAAATGGACAGATCCGGACACCCTGTCGTGTCACGTGATCGCCGTGACGTTCCGGACGGGGAGCGTACCGGCGAGGGCGCGACGACATTCGATGCCAACCCGTGATGACCTCTGCAATGGACTACGCCTCACACGGTCCGCACAGTTCCCCGGACGAGCCGGAAAACCGCGATGATGACCGAGGTCACATACCCGGCTCACCCGAAAATGGGCCTCCCCGTGCCCGGGAGGCTTCAATCCCTTCCCAGGATTCCTCACCCGAATCGGGCAGCGCTCGGCCGATTCGGGTGAGCGCGGCACCGGCGGGGCCGTGGCGAGTTGACAGGGACACCCCCCAGACGATGTCCTTTTCCCATGTCCGCACGCTGCAGCCGGTACCGGAGTCGTCCTGTCGACGTCCGTCGGGTGTTCAGCGCGCTGTGTCCGCCGTGCGACCACGTGTACAGCTGTTGTCCGAGCTGTATCGCCTGAGGACGCCTTTTCGGTCGTCCTCCGCGCAAGCGGCGGCACTCTTTTCCCCTTTTATCGGCACGGCCGTCCCCCATGGCCGGATGTCCGTTCGGGTTGCTGTCGACCGCTCGCGTGTTCGCTTTCGATCCGCCGCGTTCGCCTGATCCGCCGCGCCAGAGAAATAGCGCAGACATCCCGAAGGACTCCCCTATGTCCAGCGACATCACCGTCGCCGGCGACCCGCTCGCCGCCCCCGCCGTGCTCGCCCTGCCCGTCGCCCCGCCCGTCCGCCCCGCCGTCGCCCGACTCGCCGCGCTCGCCCGCCGGCACGCCGACCTGGTCGCGGCCGAACTCGACCAGGTCCGCTACGACCCGATCTCCCGCTGGTACAAGCGGCTCGCCGCGACCGAGGACATGGAGGTCTGGCTGCTGAGCTGGCTGCCCGGTCAGAGCACCGGCCTGCACGACCACGGCGGCTCGTCCGGCGTGTTCACCGTGGTCTCCGGCGAACTGCACGAGCGTTCCCTGGTGGTCACCCCGTTGCGCCGGGCCGGCGCCCGCGAACGGGTGCTCACCGCCGGCTCGACCCGCGTGTTCGGGCCGACCTACGTACACGAGGTGACCAACATGGGCACCGAGCCCGCGATCAGCGTGCACGTGTACACGCCGCGCCTGGACTCGATGAACCTGTACGACGCCGGCGAGGACATCGCGCGGCCGAGCTTCGAGCCGCTGCGCCGGGTGGGCGTCGAGCGTTCGGGGGACCAGTGGTGAGCGCCGTCGACCGACTCCTCGAGCAGGCCCGGGCCCGGCTGACGCGGGTGACCCCCGAGCAGGCGCACGCCGCCTTCCATGACGGCGCGGTGCTGGTGGACACCCGACCCGACTTCCAGCGCGACGTCGACGGCGCGATCCCGGGCGCGCTGATCATCGAGCGCAACCATCTGGAGTGGCGCCTGGATCCCGAGGGTTCGGCGCGGGTGGCCGAGGCCACCGGCTACGACCTGCGGGTGGTCGTGTTGTGCGACGAGGGCTACGCGTCCAGTTTCGCGGCGGCGTCGCTGGTGGACCTGGGGCTGTCCGAGGCGACCGATTTGATCGGCGGCTTCCAGGCGTGGAAGGCCGCGGGCCTGCCGGTGGTGCCGTCGGCGGGCCGCGCTCGTCGATAGAGCGCCACACCGAGCACGAGCAGCAGGGCCGCGCCGTAGCCGAGTTGATGGGTGGCCCGGATCTGACCCGGGGTCGGTTCCAGGCCCCAGGTGAGGTAGAGGGCGTACCCCGCCGGGCCGAGCGCGAGCCACTCCCAGCGGCGCCCGTCCAGCGCCACCAGCGCGACCACGAGCAGCGCGTACCAGGGGTAGGCCGGGGTGAGCACGAACAACATGCCGCCGGTCAGGGTGAGCGCGCCGTGCCACGGGCGATCCGGGTCGGCACGGGCCGCCACGACCGCGGCCAGGACGATCAGCACGACGACGGCCGCGTACGGAGTGAGGTCGGTCGGCAGCACCAGGCCGAGCAGACCGAAACGCGCGCCGTCGTCGTAGCGCTCCTCCTTGAGGTAGCCGGGCAGGTAGCCGAGCACGGCGGGGCCGGCCGCGAGCACGTGCGGCAGGTAGACCAGCACGACGGTGAGCGCCGCCGCACCGAGCAGTCGCACCGGGGCCCGGCGTACGCCGCCGGCCAGCGCGGCGGCGGGGAACATCTTGGTCGCGGCGGCGCCGCCGAGCAGCACGCCGCCCAGGATCGGCCGGCGGCCGGCGATCGCGGCCAGGCCGAGCACCATGAGCAGCACGCCGAGCACGTCCACGTGCGCGTTGTTGCCGCTCTCCAGCGCGACCATCGGACACCACGCCCACCACACCGCGTGTCTGGGGTCGCGGCCGAACCGGCGCAACACCAGCAGCAGCGCGACGCTCACCAGCATCGCCAGCAACGCGGCGGCGCCCTGGACGGGTTCGGGCCGGCCGGGCGGGGTCGCGACGTGCACGAGCCAGTAGTACGCCTCGGCCACCGGCGGGTAGATGGTGTGCACCTCGGGCCGGTTGATCCGGGTGCACGAGCCGTCCGGCAGCGGGTGCTTGAACCACCCCGAGCACTCGCCCGGCGGGAACAGCCAGTCGTCGCGGAACCCGGCCACCTCGGGATCCGCCGGCGCGTGCACGTACGGCGAGCGACCCGCGGCTTGGACCCGCCCGTCGAACGCGTAGCGGTAGGCGTCGTCGCTGGTGCGCGGCGGGGCGCCGGCGGCCAGGACGGGCAGCGCGACCGCGCCGGCCAGGATCAGCACCACGGCACGGCGCACCGGGAGTCGGTGGACGAGGAAGGCACCCAGCGCGAACAGCGCCCAGGCGGTTCCGTACACGACGTACACGCCGACGCTGCCGGGGTGGGTCCACGGGCCGTGTACGGCGAAGCCGACGGCGGCGGTCAGGCCCAGGCCGGTGCCGACGGCGGAGATCGTGGTCACGGTGCCGGTGGCAGGCGTGCCGGTGGTGGGGGTGCTCGTGGTGGCGGTGCTCGATGCCATGCGGCGAGTGTGTCGGCGGTGGGGGCGTTTACGGGGCGTCCCGGGCCGGGCGTCAGCACTCCGTAAGACGGTCGGGGCAGGGCGGTCGGGGTCTCCGGGGGTCGAGCGTCGGCACTCCATACGGCAGTCGAGGCAGGACGGTCGGGGTCTCCGGGGGTCGAGCGTCGGCACTCCATACGGCAGTCGAGGCAGGACGGTCGGGGTCTCCGGGGGTCGAGCGTCGGCACTCCGTACGGCGGTCGAGGCAGGACGGTCGAGGTCTCCGGAGGTCGAGCGTCAGCACTCCGTAAGACGGTCAATGGGGGCCTACAGGGGGATTTCGGCGTTGGCTGGGGGGATGAAGCTCGACATCCGCTTGCCGGACCCGCCCGCCGCGTTGCGGCGCGGTCCGTTCCGAGCCGGCGCGTTCCGCGGCGCGCTGCACGATCCGCGTACGGCCGTCCTCGTCGGCCGGTTGCTCGGCCTCGCCTTCCTGATCTGCTTCCTGACCGGCCTGTTCAGCCATCTGCTCCAGCATCAGCCGCACTGGCTCGCGCTGCCGTCCCGGCCGGTGTGGGGGTATCGGGTCACCCAGGGGCTGCACGTGGCGACCGGGATCGCGGCGGTGCCGCTGCTTCTGGTGAAGCTGTGGGTGGTCTATCCGCGACTGTTCGCCTGGCCGCCGGCGAAGTCGGTGGGGCACGCGCTGGAGCGGTTGTCCATCGCGGTGCTGATGATGGCGGCGATCTTCGAACTCGTCACCGGACTGCTGAACATCGTGCAGTGGTATCCGTGGCCGTTCCCGTTCGTACCGGCGCACTACTGGATCGCGTGGGTGGCGGCCGGCGCGCTCACCCTGCATGTCGCGGTGAAGCTGCCGCTGATCCTCGCCCACTGGCGGCGTCCCCGGGGCGTGCCGGCCGAGTCCGAAGGGCCCTCGCGGCGCGGCCTGTTGACCGTGCTCGGCGCCGGAGTGGGCGTGGTCACGTTGGCCACGGTGGGGCAGACGGTGACTCCACTGGGGCGGGTGTCGGTGCTGGCGCCGCGACGGGCGGACATCGGCCCGCAAGGTCTGCCGGTGAATCGCACGGCTGCCGCGGCGGGCGTGTTCACGGCGGTCCGCGATCCCGCGTGGCGCCTGGAGGTGGCCGGCCCGCGACCGTTCGCGCTGACCCGGGCCGAACTGTTGGCGATGGCGCAGCACGAGGCGACGCTGCCGATCACGTGTGTCGAGGGGTGGAGCGCGTCGGCGCACTGGTCCGGGGTGCGGATTCGGGACCTGATGGCCCGGGCTGGTGCGCCGTCCGGGGCCCGGCTGCGGGTGTTCTCGCATGAGCGGTTCAGTCCGTACTCGGTGATGGAGATGCCGGACGAGTACGCCCGCGACTCGTCGACCCTGCTGGCGCTCATGCTCAATGGCGCGCCGCTGGCCGAGGACCACGGGTATCCGGCGCGGATCATCGCGCCGAACCGGCCGGGCGTGCTCCAGACGAAGTGGGTCGCCCGCATGGAGGTGCTGGGATGAGTACGGCGATGGAGCCCGAGCCGGTCGCGCCGCGAACCGGGCGGGCGGTGGGCGCCGTCCGGCTCGTGCTGGGCGCCGCCGGGGTGGCCGGCATCGGGTGGGGCGTGGCCGGTGTCTGGGACGACCCGTTCCTGACCGAGCGGATGGGTCTGGCGAAGTGGTTGATCGCCGGAGTGCTGCTGCACGACGGGGTGTTCGCCGTCGTGGTCTTCACCGTCGGCGCGCTGGTGATGCGGTTCGGGCGGAGGCCGGCCGCGTGGGTGCGACGGACCGTGTTGGGCGGCCTGGCGGTGGGTGTCGTGGGCACGCTGATCGCGCTGCCGGCGCTGCTGCGGCCACTGCCGACGCAGAACCCGTCGGTGCTTCCACTGAACTATGGACGCGGGCTGGCGATCGTATGGGCGGGGGTGGTGGTGGGGACCGCGGGGGTGGTGGCGTTCCGCCGGGTGCGGGGGCGGGAGCGGGGCGGGGGTGAGGCCCGGGGCGTGGCCGAAGGCCGGTGACGCGGCGGGCCGGCGGGGGGCTGTGCGGATCAGCCGGCGGGTCGGCGGGGGTGGGCTGTGCGGGTCGGCGGCGGCGGGTCGGTCGGCGCGTGGTCGGGCCCGGCCCGTCGCCGACTTTGGAGCCGGGCGGAGACGGCCAAGGGCGGTGCGGGGCGGCGAAAGCGCGGCCCGGGTGGGCCGGCGGTGCGTATTCGGGCTCGGGCCGTCGCCGGATCGCGGACGGTCGGCGACGGCTCGGAACCGATGCGGGGTGGCGGAAGCGCGGCCAGGGTGGGCCGGCAGGCGCGCATTCGGGCTCGGGCTCGGGACGGGGTGACGGAAGCGCGGCCAGGGTGGGCCGGCAGGCGCGCACTCGGGCCCGGGACCGGGACGGGGCGGCGGAAGCACGGCCAGCGTGGGCCGGCAGGCGCGCACTCGGGCCCGGGACCGGGACGGGGTGACGGAAGCACGGCCAGCGTGGGCCGGCAGGCGCGCACTCGGGCCCGGGACCGATGCGGGGTGGCGAAGGCGCGGCTCAGGCGGGCCGATCGGCGCGTATTCGGGCTCGGGCCGTCGCCGGATCGCGGACGGTCGGCAACGGCCCGGAACCGATGCGGGGTGGCCGAAGCACGGCCAGGGTGGGCCGGCAGGCGCGCACTCGGGCCCGGGACCGACGCGGGGTGGCGAAGGCGCGGCCCAGGCGGGTTGGCCGGTGCGGGTTGGAGACCCGGATTGCCGGGGCTCGGGACCGGTCGGCGAGGGCTCGGGCGCGGTGCGGGCGACAAAGGCGCGGCCCAGGTCGATCGACGCGTTCGAGCCCGGCCCGGCGCCGGCTCGGGTCGGTCGGCGACGGCTCGGAACCGATGCGGGGTGACGGAAGCACGGCCAGCGTGGGCCGGCAGGCGCGCACTCGGGCTCGGGACGGGATGACGAAGGCGCGGCTCAGGCGGGCCGATCGGCGCGTATTCGAGTTGAGCCGTCGCCGGATCGCGGACGGTCGGCGACTCCTCGGGGCCAAAACGGGTGCAGGGTGGCGAAAGCGCGGCCCGGGCGGGTCGGTCGGTGCGTGGTCGGGCCCGGCAGGCGCCGGGTCGGGCGGCCGTCGAAGGCTCAGGAGCGGTGCAGGGTGGCGAAGGCGCGGCCCGGGCGGGTCCAGGTGTCGGTCACGGTGAAGTGGTGTGTCGGGGCGAGGCGGCGCAGCGCCGGGGTGCCCACCCGGGCCCAGCGGAAGGCGCCGCCGTGACTGCCTCGGTCGTCTTCGACCCGGGCGGCGAAGCGTTCGTACACGTCCTGTGGATCGGTCTCCACCACGAGCAGGCCGCCGGGGGCGAGCAGGCCGTGTATGCGGTCGAGCAGTCCGCCCGGGTCGCCACCGATGCCGATGTTGCCGTCGGCGAGGAGGGCGACCGCCCAGCGGCCCTCGCCGGGCAGCGGGTCGAACACCGACCGGCACAGCGCGGTGGCCCCGGCGGTCCGGGCCCGCGCGACGGCGGTCGGCACCGGGTCGACACCGAGCGCGGTCACGCCTCGACGGCTCAGCGCCGCGGCCAGTCGGCCCGGGCCGCAGCCGACGTCCAGGGTGGGGCCGGTGCAGCGGGCGAGCATGGTGTCGTCGGCGGTGTCCGGTTCGGCGCACCAGCGGGCCAGTTCGAGGGGTTGCCGACGGTGGCCGTGCCGGCGGACGTACACGGCTCCGCCGTCGCGCAGGGCGAGCGCGTACGGGTCGGTGGTCCGGGCGTCCGACCCGGGGTGGGCCGGAGCGTCCGCCGGGGTGTCGGACCGCGCGTTCGCCGGGTCGGCCGTGCGGTCGGGCTCGCGGACCAGGGTCATGCGTACACCTCGCCGCCGAGCAATGCGCGGGCCACACCGGCGCAGTGGGTGCCGGGGATGTCGCGGGTGACGGCGGCCAGGTCGGCGGCCGTGTCGATGTCGGTCAGGGTGGGCAGGTCGCGCACGGTCAGTCCGGCGGCGAGCAGCCGGGACCGCTGGACCGCGCCGGTCCGCGGCACCGACATCGGTACGCCGGGGAACACCGACGGGTCGGGTTCGCGCAGCCCGATCGCCCAGAATCCGCCGTCGGTCGCCGGGCCGAACCACGCGTCGGCGGCCGACCAGTCCACGGTCAGCAGTTCGGGGGTGACCTGCGGGGTGTCCATGCCGATCAGCAGGGTCGGCCCGGAACAGCCGGCGAACGCGGCGGCCAGGCGCAGATCGAGTCCCCCGGCCCCCTGCGGCACCACCTCGAAGCCGGCCGGCAGCCACGGCCCCGGTTCGCCCGCGAGCACCAGGACCCGGCGGCGCGCAGGCGTCGCGAGCACCGCCGCCAGTGTGTCGGTGAGCGCGGCCTCGGCCACCGCCGCGGCCTGGTCCGGGGTCAGCGGCGGGGTCAGCCGGGTCTTGACCCGGCCCGGCAGCGGCGCCTTGGCGATCACCAGGAGGGTGCTCACGCAGGCCGCCCGGCACGGGCGAGGACGGCGCTCATGTCCCGGACCGCGGTGACCGTACCGCGCACCGTGCCGGTCACTTTGGAGCGGCCCGAGCGCGGCAGGTAGCGCACGTCCGTCTCGGCAATCCGCCAACCGGCGTCGGCGGCGCGGACCACGGTCTCCAGCGGGTAGCCGGAGCGGCGGTCCGAGACCTCCAGCGCGAGCAGGTCGGCGCGCCGGGCGGCCCGCATCGGGCCGAGGTCGTGCAGCCGCGCTCCGGTACGTCGGCGCAGGCGGCGGGCCAGGACCGCGTTGGCCAGGCGCGCGTGCGGCGGCCAGGCGTTCAAGGTCTGCGGGCGGCGGCGGCCGAGTACCAGGTCCGCGTCGCCGGCGAGCACGGGTCCGGCGACCGAGGGCAGTTCGTCCGGGTCCAGCGACGCGTCGCAGTCGCAGAAGCACACGATCGGCGCGGTCGCCGCGAGCAGGCCCGCGTGGCAGGCCGCGCCGAACCCGCGGCGTTCCTCGACCACCACGCCGGCGCCGAGCGAGCGGGCCAGTGCGGCCGAGCCGTCGCGCGAGCCGTTGTCCACGACGATGGGGCGGTATCCGGCCGGCATCCGGGCAAGCACCCACGGGAGCGCGTCGGCCTCGTCGAGGCACGGCAGCACGACGTCCACGAGATGCTCGGCGGGATGCGCCGAAGATTCCATGTGCTCGGCAGGATGCGTCGAAGAGGCTTCCATGTGCTTGGCGGGGTGCACCGAAGAGGCTTCCACGTGCTCGGCGGGATGCGCTGAAGAGGCTTCCACGTGCTCGGCGGGATGCGCCGAACAGGCTTCCATGTGCTCGGCGGGATGCGCCGGAGAGGCTTCCATGCGGCTCACGCTAAGTACGCACCGGCCGCAGCCGCAGGCTTGACGTGCTTACGGAGTGCTGACGTCGCAGCGATGCGGCCGTGTGGGTTACGTGCCGCTTACGGATCGATCGCTCGCCGGAATCGTCCCCTTCGCGCACCTACACTCGCCGGCATGAAGGTGCTCGTGGTCGATGACGATCCGACCGTGGCCGAGGTCGTCGTCGGCTATCTCGAACGTGCGGGGTTCGACACGGCGCACGCCGCCGACGGGCCGACCGCGCTCGAGCTGGCAGCCGTCGAGATGCCCGATCTGGTGGTCCTGGACCTGATGCTGCCCGGCATGGACGGGCTGGACGTCTGCCGACGGCTGCGCGAGCGCGGTCCGGTGCCGGTGGTGATGCTGACCGCGCTGGGCGACGAGGGCGATCGGGTGCTCGGCCTGGAGGTCGGCGCGGACGACTACGTCACCAAGCCGTTCAGCCCGCGCGAACTCGTCCTGCGGGTGCAGTCCGTGCTGCGCCGGGTCGCGGGTCCCGGCGCGCCGCCCGTGGCGCCCTCGGTGCTGCGGCACGCGGACATCGAGGTGGACGTCGGCGCTCACCGCGTGCTCCGCGCAGGCCACGAACTCTCGCTCACGGCGCGCGAGTTCGATCTGCTCTGCTTCTTCCTCGGCAGCCCGGGACGGGCCTTCACCCGGGAGGAGCTGATGCGTCGGGTCTGGGGCTGGGAGTTCGGCGACCAGTCCACGGTGACGGTGCACGTGCGGCGGTTGCGGGAGAAGATCGAGGACGACCCGGCCGCGCCCCGGCTCCTGGTGACCGTGTGGGGCGTGGGCTATCGGCTGGAGGTCGAACCCGGATGCCCGTGAAGGATTTCGCGCTGATCTGCCTGATCGCGGCGGGCAGCGGGCTCGGCGTCACCCTGCTGGGCCTGCTCGGCCTGCGGGCGCTGCGCAATCGTTCGCTCTCGGTCGCGCTGGCCGCGATGTCGGTGGTGACCATAGCCGGCATGGCCGCGGGTACGGTCGGGGTCTCCCAGGCGATGTTGCTCTCCTCGCACGACCTGACCGTGGTGATGGTGGTCTGCGCGGTCTCGGCGGTGCTCGCGATCGGCGTGGCGATGTTGCTCGGCCGCCCGGTGGTGGCCGATGTCCGCGCGCTGCGCGGTTCCGCGCGGGCCTTGGGCGGCGGCGTGCCGGGGCCGTCGCGGCGGGTCTCGGCGGTGGTCGAACTCGCGGAGTTGGGGCGGGAGTTGGAGCGGGCCGGCGTACAACTGACCGAGTCCCGGGAGCGCGAACGGGCGGTCGAACACGCGCGGCGCGAGCTGATCGCGTGGATCTCGCACGACCTGCGCACGCCGCTCGCGGGCCTGCGCGCGATGGCCGAGGCACTGGAGGACGACCTGCCCGAGGATCCGGCGCGCTATCACCGCCGGATCAGGATCGAGGTGGATCGGCTCAGCGGCATGGTGGACGACCTGTTCGAGTTGTCCCGGATCCAGGCGGGCGCCCTGAAGCTGACCCTGGCCCGGGTCTCGCTCTACGACCTGGTGGCGGACGCGATGGCCGGCACCGAGGCGTTGGCCCGGTCCTGCTCGGTGCGGCTGGCGGGCGAGGACATCGTCGCGGTCCCGGTCCGGGTGGACGGCCGCGAGATGTCCCGGGCGATCACGAACCTGCTGGTCAACGCGATCCGGCACACCCCCTCGGACGGCACGGTCGCGGTCGGGGTACGCACCGCCGAGGGCGAGGTCGTGGTCTCGGTCACCGACGCGTGCGGCGGCATCCCCGAGGAGGACCTCCCCCGAGTCTTCGACACCGGCTGGCGCGGCACCCACGCCCGAACCCCCTCCCCCGGCGGCGGCGCGGGATTGGGCCTGGCCATCGTCAGAGGCATCGTCGAGGCCCACGCGGGCCGGGTGGGGGTGGCCAACACGGGTGGCGGATGCCGCTTCGAGGTGCGGCTGCCGGCGGGGTAGGGGGAGGGGGAGGGGCCGCGAGGGGATGGGCCGCTGGGGTCGGCGGGGTGGGGTGGGGTGGGGTGGAGGCGCCCGGGGCGGGGACGGGTCGTGTTGGCGGGGGCGTGAGGTGGTGGGCCGACGCACGTGTGTCAGTGCGGGAGGCGTGTGCCGGGGGCGCGGGGGAAGGTCGTCGGCGGGGGCGCCGGGGGGCGAGCCCACGCACGTGTTTCAGTGCGGGAGGCGGGTGCCGGGGGCGCGGGGGAAGGTCGTCGGCGGGGGCGCCGGGGGGCGAGCCCACGCACCTGCGCCGTCAACGCACGAGGCAGGTACCGGGGGCGCAGGGGCAGGACGTCGGCGGGGGCGCCGAGGGGCGAGCCGACGCACCTGCGCCGTCAACGCACGAGGCAGGTACCGGGGGCGCAGGGGCAGGACGTCGGCGGGAGCGCCGGGGGGCGAGCCGACGCACCTGCGCCGTCAACGCACGAGGCAAGGCTCTGAGATCGCGGGGGTGGCGGGTCGACGCGCGCGTGTCGTCACCACAGGCAGGCGACGCGACGGGGTCGCGGGAGCGGCGGGTCGAGTCGGCGAAAGCGCGGAGTTGCGGAGCTGCGGGCCGACGCACCCGTGTCGCTAACGCAGGGAGGCAGCGCGTTTGGGGCGGTGAGCGCGGCGAGTTGAAGGTGGCGGGCGCGCGAGGGTGGGATGAGGCGCCCGTGTTGCCATCGCAGGCAGGAGACGCAACGGGGTCGTGGGGGTGGCGGGTTGAGGCGGCGGGGTCGCGAGAGGCGGGCCGACGCACCCAGGTGGCGGCCCCCAGACAGCCGACCAACCAAGGTCGCGGAGGCGGCGGATCGAATCGGCGAGGTCGCGAGAGGCGGGCCGACGCACCCAGGTGGCGGCCCCCAGACAGCCGACCAACCAAGGTCGCGGAGGCGGCGGATCGAGTCGACGAGGTCGCGAGAGGCGGGCCGACGCACCCAGGTGGCGGCCCCCAGACAGCCGACCAACCAAGGTCGCGGAGGCGGCGGATCGAATCGGCGAGGTCGCGAGAGGCGGGCCGACCTACCCGGGTTGCGGCCCCAGACAGCCGACCAACCAAGGTCGCGGAGGCGGCGGATCGAGTTGGCTGGGTCGTGGGGGTGGTGGGTCGGCGCACCTGTGGCGTCGGTGTGGGGTGCTGGGGAATCTGGGTCGGGGCGGGGGCGGGTTGGGGTGGGCGGATTCGTGTTCGGCGGCGTTGCTGCTTGTTGGGCGACTTCGTCGCCGGCTCGCGAGGCACCACCTTTTTTCTCTCCCCCGCTTCGCTCCTCCGAGAAAAAAGGCGGCGCCTCGCTCGGGGCTT
>NZ_JBVHLU010000173.1:0-13664 GCF_055558835.1 Embleya sp. NPDC025285 | reverse complement strand
ACTCAGCCCCACCAACTACGAAGCCGAGCTTCGGGCGATCTCACCTACACTCGCAAACGCCGCATAGACGTGTCCTCACATCGGGGGGAAGCCCCATCTGTCCCAAGAGCAGGAACGGGTGGACGGGCAATCGGCCCGAGCCGATCTGCACGGCGTAGTCGGAGAGTTCGGAAAGGTCGCCGGCGACGTGCACGGTGCCGGCTTGGGACGCTTCGTCCGCCGTCCATGGGATCGGTCCGTTCAGGGCCCAGTCGATCTTGAACGTCCCCGGGTCCCAGGCAAACCGGCGCAGGTCCTCGCGCAGCCGCGTGGGCAGGTCGTCCCACGAGACGAGCCCCCCGTACAGCATCGGCGCCGGTACGTCCGCCAGCACTGCCCGCCGCGCCCGCACCGCCTCGCCGCCCGCCGTGCGTACGCCCAGAGCCGCACCGCCACGCACGACGACCGACGTCACCCGCGTGCCGCAGCGCACGATGCCGCCCTTGGAGATGAGGCGTCGAACCAGCGCGTCGGCCAGCGCGCCGGCGCCGCCCACCGGGGCCGGCCACCCGTACTGCTGGCCGAGCATGGCCAGGAGCCAACCGTACGCCGCGCTCGGGGCGGCCTCCGGCAACAGGTCCGCGTGCAGCGCACAGCCGGCCAACAGCATCGTGGCCCCGACATCGGAGAACTGCTCCTCGCCCAGCCGGCGTACCGGCAGGACCATCATCCGCGCGAACCGCAGGCCGTCCACCGCCCCCAGTCGCGCCGCGAGCGCCACCGCGGAACGAATCGGTGGGAAGGGAGTCAGAAACGCATTCACCAGATGCGGGTCCAAGCGGTCCCACAGTGCCGACAGTCTGCGCCAGCCCGCTCCGTCGTCGGCGCCGAAGTCCGCCGCAAGCCCCCCGACCGTGGCATCGACGCCGCGGCGCAGCACGGCGCAGCGTCCGTCGGCGAGGGGGTGTGCCAGGACCGAGGGGGCGTGGCTCCAGCGAAGTCCGAACTGGTGCAGGTTCAGTGCGGCGATCGCGGGCGAGGCGACCGCGAGGGGGTGGAAGGAACTGAACGTGTCGCTCACGAAGTCCGGATGCACGCCGCGGTCGCTGTGCACCGCGCCGCCGGGAACCTCTCGGGCCTCCAGCACCTCGATGCGCCATCCGCGATCCGCGAGGATGTTGGCGGCCACCAGCCCGTTCGGGCCGGCGCCGATGACGACCGCGTCGGCCTCGCCGGTCATCGGGGTCCTTCGGGTCCGGAGCCCGCGTCGGGCGCCGGCGTGTGCGCGGCCTCCGGCGGTTCCTCGGCGACCCGGGCGAGGTTGCGAAGCATTCTGCGGTTGCGCAGGTGCAAAAGGAACTCGCCCGGTGGGCCGTGTAGACGCGCGGCCGGGCCGCGGAGCGGATGTTCGTCCACCAGGACCAGGGTGTCGGTGTCCCACCGCACCAGTTCGATGCCGATGCGAGCCGTGCCCAACGGCGGCGCCACCGCCTCCAACTCCAGGCGTCTGCCGGGTTCGCAGAGCCGGACGATGCACCGGTCCCGGAACGTGATCGGCCCGAGCCCGATCGTGTACACCAGGCACGCTCCCTCTCGAGGCCACGTATCGTCGGCGCTTTCGACGCGCTTGGTGCCCACGACCCACTCGGCATAGCGCCGTGCGTCCGCGAGTACGTCCCATACCCGTGCGGTACTCGCGTCGATCAACTGCTGTCGTCGTGCCATGCGGGGCGACTACCCGGACCTGATCGTGTATATCCGAACGGTCGAGGGCCTGCCGGATTCGTGCTGCCTGTCACCGGCCGAGGAGACGTGGATCGGCGATGCGAGTGCCATCCGGACGCGCATCGGTGCCGCCGAATCGACCGCGTAAACGGCACCGCCGTCGGACGCGAAGGCAGGTGTCAAATCGGGACTGCGGGACAGGCTCGGGCCATGTCAGCCGTTTCTTGGGGACGACGTATTCGTGGTGCGCCCGCAGTAATCGGGGCCGAACTTCGGGGGATCGGGCGGTCGACCGTCCGGGCCTGGCGAGGCCCGGGGCGCGAGCGGGATCTGGTTGGGCAGTCGGCCAAGGCCGCGCTCGCGGCGGTGCTCAGCTGGGCCGTGGCCGGGTGGTGGCTGCGGGCCCCGATGGCCATCATGGCGCCCTGGGTGGCGATCGTGCTCGTTCAGGCGACGGTGTACCGATCGGTCGCGCAGGCGCTCCAGGTCCTGGTGTCGATGACCTTCGGCACACTGATCGCCGCGCTCGCCTGGGTGATGTGCGGCAGCACCATCGGGGCGATGGCGGCGGTGCTGCCGATCACGATGCTGATCGGCAACTGGCGGCGGTTCGGGGACGCCGTCCCCAACAAACAGATGACATGGCCCGAGCCTGTCCCGCCGTCCCGACCTGACACCCGCCCTTGCGTCCGGCGGAGTTCGGTGATTTCGGCACGGGCAGCGGCCGGCGGTCGGGACCTCGTGCAACGAGGATCGATACCCGAGGAAGAAGTCGCCGAGCATATGCCTTTCGCCGTCGAACGGCCGTTGCCCGCGCCGGTTCGCTGCCTAGCGGCGCCTACCTGTCGAGTTCCTCGTCCACCACACGGATGCTGCCGAGTTCGGGGTCCACCGCGTCCGGAACGACCATGCCGGACCGGACCCCGGACGTCAGGTAGTCCACGACCGGGGCCGTGAGCCGTTCGCCGGGCAGGGCGGCGGGGATGCCCGGCGGGTACGGCGTGAGCATCTCGGCACTGATGCGGCCGACCGCGTCGCGGACAGGGACCTGGTCGGTGCGGGCGAAGAAGGCGTCCCTGGGGAGGAGTACCTGTTCCAGGCGCAGTTCGTGCGGGGCGGGTACTCGGACGCTACTTCGCTCGTCCGCCATCGAGTCGGCGTGGGCGGCCAGGTCTCGGAGCGCTTCGAGCAACGTCTCGGTGGTGTGGTCGTCGTCGGCGTAGGTCAGTTGCGCGCTGATCCGGCGGTGGTCGGAGACATGCAGGTTGACCCGGTGGTGCCGGCGCAGCCAGTCGGCAGCGGTGTAGCCGCTGGGACCCAGCGCCTTGATGTCGATGATGACCTGGAGCGGGTCGAGGTCGTGAGCGCGTTGTGGTCCCAGGAACTCGGCGTGGTGGACGTGCATGCCGTCGATCTTCTCGATGCTCGCCCGCACCGAGCGGGCCCTCCGCAGCGCGGCGTCGAGCAGGCGGTGTCCGTCGGCGACCATGTGCGCACGCCAGCCGTCGAGGGCCGCGTAGATCAGGACGTTGGGGCTGGTGGTGCCGAGTAGGTCGGCGCGGGAGGCGAGGACATCGGGGTCCACCAGATCGCCTTGGTGGTGGAAGACCGAGCTTTGTTCCAGCCCGCCCCCCATCTTGTGCACGCTTGTCACGCACACGTCGGCGCCGGCGTCCATCGCCCATGTGGGCAGGTCGGGATGGAACGGCAGGTGGGCGCCCCACGCCTCGTCGACGATCAGCGGTCGACCATGGCGGTGGCAGACCTCGGCGATCGCGGCCAGGTCTGCGCACGTTCCGTACGGGGTGGGGCTGGTGACCAACGCGCCTCTGGCATCCGGGTGTTCGGCGAAAGCAGCGGCGTAGGCCTCGGCTCGTGGCGGATGCGCGAGATGGAGTTCGGGGTCCCAGGTCGGGTCCACCCAGATCGGGCGAACGCCGGAGAGGACGAGACCGGAGACCACGGATTTGTGCGCGTCGCGGGAGATCACCAGCTTCTCGTGTGGCCCGGCGACCGAGAGCATCGCGCTTTTGACCGAGAGCGAACTGCCGCAGGTGGAGAAGAAGGTGTGCTTGGCGTGCACCGCCTCGGCCATGAGTTCCTCGGCGCGTTCGAGAACGCGGCCGGTGGACATGCGGTCGTCCAGCCCCGAGGTCGCCAGCACGTCGGAGCGGAACACGTCCTGCCCCAGCACCGCCGCGGTGCGGGCGTCGATGCCGCGACCCTGTTTGTGGCCCGGCGGCGAGAACGGTGTGTAGGCCTTTTTGTGATAGGCCGCCAGTGCATCCAAAATGGGCGTCTCCGACTGATCCATATCACCCGGCTGCCCGGATCCCTGGACACCGACACATTGCCGGCGTACGCGCGTCCTGCGAGGCAGGAGCGCCGACCCCAGAACGCTGCGGATCCGGTGAGGCCGCCGCCGCACTCCGGTTCCCGTCGGCTCATCCGGCGGTCCGCCGCGTGCTCGTCGGTGCGGCGACGCCGGAGGGGATCGCCGAAAACGTAGAGCTCTCCACCACTGAGATTCCGGCAGCATTGTGGTCGGCGTTGCGCGAGCAGTGCCTGCTCGCCGCGAACGTTCCGACTCCGTAGGCCGGTCGGGCGGCTCCTCCCCCGCTTCGGGAGGAGACGCCCAGGTTTCCAGGACGAGTCCATTGGGCACCGCCGTCCCGCGCGACGCCGACGAGCCGGCAGACCGACCTGCACAGGCGGGGCGGACCCTTGGGAATCCACTGTCCGCTGCCCGACGAGGCATTCGGTCCCTCGACCTTCGGGGAAGGTCGAGGGACCGTGATCCGCACCGGTCACCCGGACACCGGGCCGTCGATCACCAACCGTTGGACACCGTGATCCTCGTGGCCGCCTCCCGGCTGGTCCGCGCGCCGTCGTACATGGCGTGGACGAGCAGCGGATTATTGTCGCTGATGCGGGCGTCGGCGCCGACGCGGTCGGCCCGACGTGAGTGCCGCTCCGGCTCGCGAGGCTTCTGCGTCCCCACGCCGAGACCTGGGGTGCTCCGCCCGGACGTCACCGCGGCGCGGCGCGGCGGTCGGCAAGGTTCGACAGGCTGATTGCGCGCGGACGCAAGGGAGTTCCCTGGGCCTGCCGGGCCGGGCGGAAGCTAGTCTGTGCCGCTGTCCGGTCAAGGACGCTGCCACTCTTGGAGGGACACACATGGATGATCGCCCGCCGCTGCCCGACTTTCCCCCGGGGACACCGCCACGTCCCACCTACCCGCCACCGCCTCCGGCGGGCGCGGGTGCAGCTCGCGTCGGGTGTTTCGAATGTTCGACCACGTCACGGTTTCTCCTCCGGCGGTGATCCTCGCCATCAACGCCCGGCAGCCGAAGCCGTCGCACGCACACGCGCACGCGAGCATCATGCTCTCGCCCTCCTCGGCGCCGTGCGGGACCTCGCCCGCTTCTCCCCCGAGCAGGTGCTCCCCGAAAAGCCCCCACGCGCGCACGATGTCGAGCCCGACCTCGGCCATTGGGGTGGGTTTGCCGCCTCCCCATATGGCCAGACTCCGAGTGGGCCGCGACTGTGGATCCGGGAGCGGTCGGATGAAGCCGGACAAGGCGGGGAGGAAGCATGGAGACGGGTCGGCGTCGTCGGCTCGCGCACCCGCGGGGCGTGGTCACCTCGCCGCCGTCGCGGGCGGCGATCCATCTGCTCCCCCACGAGGCCGGAGCGCTCCTTGCCGGGAAGTACTTCCCACTGATCACTGCGGGCCACGATTGCCCCGATGCAAGCGAAGCCTCGATCCCCCGTGGGGACGTCCCGAACAACCTGCCTCCGGCGGACGGGCGGATCGCGAGTGCGGGATCGGCCGCCGCCGCGTTCCTCGACGAGGTCCGCGAGGACTGGTTCAAAACGCCCGTGCGGTCCGGGCAACGCCTTCGGGTGCTCTGGGAATTCGACGGGCCGGGACGGATCCGGCGGATCAACTACTTCCTCAGCAGCGAGGACTGGGATCCATACCTCCCGCTGGCACGGGCGCAGTTCGGGCGGGACCCCGTAGCCGTCGTCCTTCCCGACTCGGGCGAGGCCGGTGGCAACCGATCGAGCAGCCGGAACACGGCCCACGGGATCGTTCTGCCCGATCGGCGGCCCGGGCATCACGTCCTGCTCGCCGTGTGCGAGTTCGCCGATCGGGCGGACGCCCTATACCAGGTGATCGACCTGGTGTACGAACGATAGGCCACATCGGATACGGGGCACCCCGCCGGTGGCCGGTCGCGCCGATGCGGCTGTCCGCCTCCTCGTCCGCGCGGCGGGTGCCGGGCAATTCGGGACCTCTGCGAGGCGACTGTTGAACCCGGCGATTGAACGCCTCTCGACGAATCTCCTCCCGCCTCCGTCAAGGCCGTGACGGTCATACCGTCCTCGACCCGAACCAGCACCCACACTCGATGGTCTCGTCGGAGATCCGTCGAGGCCGGCCACGCCGCGGCAGGGGCAATACGCCGGCCTCCTGCGCCTTTGACCAGCATCGTCCGCACAACCTCCCGGGAGTAGTCGCCCGCTCCCCGTTACGTACACACGTTCTTCGGCATACAGCGCGATCATCCCCGCGAGGGACGCCGGCCCGGATGTGGGACCGCGCCGCCGATCGACCACCGGCGGGTACGAGCCCGGGTTTGCCCCCAAGCCGAGGATGCCGCGACTCGCGCGCCGCCATGCGGGATCCGCGGAAGGCGTAACCCGGGCCCCTGCGCGCCTCGTGAGCTCGACCAGGTCACCACCGAGCTCTCGGACACCGGGGCTGTGCGTCAGGGTCCAACTCCGGGCCGCTGAAGGAGGGTTGCGTGGCGGACTGATCGTAGCCGGGCTCCCACCGTGGTGATTCGTGAAGCACCGCCGATCCGCGCAGGCGGGTCCGCACAGGCGGGTCCGCACAGGCGGGTCCGCACAGGCGGGTCCGCACAGGCGGGTCCGCACAGGCGGGTCCGCAAAGGCGGGTCCGCGCAGGGGCCCTGCCGACGGCCGGACCCGGGCCCGCCGCGCTCGCCGGTGCGGCGGCCCCGGCGGGGGTCACGAGTCGAGGGTCTCGACCTTGGCGTCGGCTGCGTTGGTCCTCACCGATTCGACGCCCTTGAGGCAGGCGGCGGCCTTGGTCTCGTAGGCCTCACCGGTGGCGTCGAACTGTCTATCCGGGCAGCGTCTCGCCGCCGATGGGGGCCAATACCTCACCCGAGTAGTAGCCCGAGAGCCGCTCGGAGGCGAAAAACACATACGAGGGAGCGATCTCGTCCGGCTGAGCGGCCCGGCCCATCGGCGTCTGCTGCCCGAACGACTCGACCTTTTCCGGTGGGAATGTCGCGGGGATCAGCGGGGTCCATACCGGCCCCGGCGCGACGCAGTTGACCCGGATGCCGCGCTCGCGCAGGGCTTGGGCGAGCGAATACGTCAGCGCCAGAATCGCACCTTTGGTGGCGGAGTAGTCGATCAGCGACTTGTTGCCGCGCAGGCCGTTGATGGAGGACGTGTTGATGATCGAACCGCCGGGAGTCAGGTGCTCCAGCGCCGCCTTGGTCGTCCAGAAGAAGCTGTGGATATTGACCCTGAAGGTGTACTCCCACTGATCGCTGTCCAGTTGGGCAAGGTCGTCGACGGGCTTCTGGGTGCCACAGTTGTTGACCAGGATGTCCAGGCCACCGAGGTCGGAGACGGTGCGCTCGACCACGTCGCGGCAGTTGTGTTCGACGGACAGGTCGGCCCGGTACACGGCACAGGCCCGACCGGCCTGTTCGACGAGCCGAGCGGTGTGGGCCGCGTCCTCGTCCTCCTGCTCCGACAGATACGCGATGGCCACGTCGGCGCCCTCCTTGGCGAACGCGACCGCGACCGCCCGCCCGATCCCCGAATCCCCGCCGGTGATCAGCGCCCGGCGGCCCTCCAGAAGACCGCTGCCGGGGTAGTCGCGCATCTCGTCATGAGGCGTGGGGTCCATGGCCTGGGTCGTCCCGGGCGCCGCTTGTTGCTGCGGGGGCGCGGGGTGCTGTTCCGATGGCGTGCTCATCTTGCTCTCCTGTCCGTCGACTCGGGCTTGCGGCGCGCTGCGGCTGTCCCGCGCCACACGCCGGCGCCGGGTTGTGCGGATAATGCCGGGCGTGAATCTCGACCGGTACCCGGCTCGGCCGTCGCCATGCGGCCCGGAAGGCGACCCCCGCACCGGCGCAGGGAGCCTGTCCCCGGTTCAATGAGGCGACGCGCCCGGATCGCCGGCCGGGTCCGGTGCCACCGTCGGCAACGCGAGTGCGAGGCCGAGGCGCGCCAGTTGATCCGCGCCGGACTCGTGTGCCGGCGCGGCTCGGAGTTCGGTGGCCTTCCGGCCCTGCGCCGACAGGCACCGCCGCAGGGGCGTCGCCTTCGGGTACCGACCGGCCTATGACGTGTTCGCCGGCGCGGTCACCGGCCAATCCCGTGCGCCCGCCTGCGCCGCCACCTTCGCACCACCTCGTACCGGGTCGACCGCCAGGACCGGCACGTTGGAGGCGAGAGCAAGGACGAGCCCGTGCAGTCGGGTGGTCGCGACCAGGTCCAACCGAGTCAGCACCGACTGGACTTGTTCGACGGCCGCGCACAACAACTCGTCGCCGCCTCCGCCACCCGCGCCACCAGCGCGTCGTCCTCCGGGCCGCCGGTGACCACGACCGGATGGCCCTGCCCGCCCGTGTCCGGTCAGCGCCGCCAAGCGTTCCGACGGCCACCGATGAGCAGGCGACACCGCCCCGGGATACATCACGGTCGCGCTGACCAACGCCCGGGCGGCGGGGCGGTTCAGCGGGCGCAAAACCAGGTCGTGCGGATCGGCGATTACCCCGGACTCGATGCACAGACGACACCAGCGCGCCCGCTCGTGCTCGTCCCCTCGCCAAGGCGGACTTGAATAGCCGCCGCCGGTGGACCCGCCGAAGGCCACGAAACGACGCGGCGACAACGCGGCCACCAGGTCGTGACTGGCAGGCCCGCATTCGTGCAGGTCGACGCCGAGGTCGGGGCGCGCGCCGTGCCAGGGCGCCGGCTCCATTTCACCCACTGGCAGCAGAACGGCGGTCGCGGTCGTGAGCGGCACCAGCGGCCCCAGCGCCTGCGGGGCGGCCGTCCCTCGCCCGAGGTCCGGCGTTCGGGACTCGGGTCTCGCATGGGCGGACCGCCACAGGGTAGGCGGTGGGCCACTGCATGCGAAGGAGTCACGATGCCGGATTCCGCCCGCCCGCGCGACCGGGGCGCAGACCACCCGCCGGTTCCGGTGCCCGGACCGGCCCGCCCTGCGGGCGGGGGACGACCGCAGGTGATCACCCTCGGCGTCGAAGAGGAGTTTCTGCTGCTGGACCGTGAGGACGGGGAGCCGGTCGCCTGTGCGGAGTCGGTTCGTGCGGCGGCCGACCTACAGCCCGCGCTCGAGGAGGGTGAGGTACAACCGGAGATGCTCCAGGTCCAGGTGGAGGTGGCGACCCCGGTGTGCGAGAGCCTCGGCGAAGTCGGCGATCACCTGCTGCGGCTGCGGCGGGCGGTCTCCGCTGCGGCCGAGCAGACCGGGTGCATGCTCGCGCCTTGCGGTCCGGCGGCCTTCGCCTCCGAGGGGCAGCCGTCGGTCACGGCGCGTCCGCGCTACCGGTATCTGCACACGGACGCTGCGCGACTGGTCGACGAGCAATTGATCAACGGTATGCACGTCCACGTGGGAATACCCGACCGCGACGCGGGCGTAGCCGTGATCAATCGGCTGCGGCCCTGGCTGCCGCTCCTGGTGGCGATGTCCGCGAACTCTCCCATGTGGCTCGGCGACGACACCGGCTTCGCCGGCTGGCGTACCGTCGTCTTCGGCCGGTGGTCGGTCAGCGGCATCCCGCCGCTGTTCGCCGATGCCAGCGACTACGACCGGCGCGTGGACGATCTCCGGGACGTCGGGGCGCTGCGGGATCGCGGCAGGATCTACTGGCAGGCCCGGCTCTCGGAGCGGTACCCCACCGTCGAGGTGCGCGCCATGGACGTCCAACTGCGCGTCGACGAGGCGGTGCTCCTCGCGGGGGTCGTCCGTGCGTTGATCACGACGGCCCTGAACGAGGACACGGCAGGCGCCCCTCTTGCCCGACCGGCCCCGGAGCTCCTGGCCGCGGCCCAATGGCACGCCGCGCGCTACGGCTTGGGCGACGCGCTCATCGACCCGCGGATCCCCCGCCGCGTCCCCGCTGGGGACCTGGTCGGCCGGTTGATGGGCCACGTACGGCCGGCCCTCCAGGACACCGGCGACGCAGAGCGCGTGATCGCGCTCGTGCACCGATTGCTCGCCGAAGGAACCGGCGCCCAACGACAACGCGCGGCCGTCCGCCGCGGCGGTCCCCAAGCACTCATGGACTTGATTGCCACCAAGACGACCGCAGCCCCACAACCTCACCGATAGAAGCGGCAACCCCGTCGGGAGCCCCGCACGGACAGACTTACCCATGCCGGGGCCAAGACGGCCCTGTTCGCGTGTGTGGGCATCCTGCTGAACCGACTGGGCTCGGTCGACGAGCACGAACTACACGGCAGGGGCGCGGATTGCCGCTGACGGGCGCGCTGCTCGGCATCGGGGGACCGGCGTTGGCATCCCCCATTCGGTGTGGGTCTGCGCAAGCCCTCGCCGAGAGCGCCGCGTCCGACGCCGGGGGCCGGGTTGATGGTGATGCCTTCGGGGATCGCGGCCGCGTTCTCGCGCCGGTGAGCAGCCCGGCACGCGAACGCGGCGGACACACGCCGTTGCGGCCGGTGCAGCCGAGACCACCGCAAGGCGAGTTCGCGACGCCTTCACCATCGGCCCGCGATAGGGCCCCGGCCGACGGCCGGGGCCGTTGTCGACGCATCGGGCGATCCGGGAGCGGTCAGGGGGCAATCAGTTCGGCGCGGAGTTTGTCGAGGATGCGGGAGATCAGCCGGGAGATGTGCATCTGGGACAGGCCCAGGCGTTCGCCGATCTCGGCCTGGGTCATGTCCTGGCCGAAGCGCATGGACACGATGTCGCGTTCGCGTTCGGGAAGGGCCGCGATGGCGGGTTCGAGGACGTGCAGGTTCTCGACCATGTCGAAGCCCGGGTCCACGAACGACGCCCGCGCGCTGTACGCACCCGCCGGACCGTCGTCGTCGCCGGCAGGGGCGTCCAGGGACGCGGCGGTGTAGCCGGCCGAGGCGGTCAGCCCCTCGGCGACCTCCTCGACGCTCGTCCCGGTGAGGGTGGCGAGTTCGGCCTTGGTGGGTTCGCGATCGTGTTCGGTGGTGAACGCGTCGCGGGCCCTGGCCAGCTCCAGGCGCAACTCCTGCAGGCGGCGCGGGACGTGCACCGCCCAGGAGGTGTCGCGGAAGAAGCGCTTGATCTCGCCGGAGATGGTGGGGATGGCGAAGGTGGGGAACTCGGTGCCGAACCCGGGATCGAACCGGTCGATGGCCTTGATCAGGCCTATCGTGCCGACCTGGACCATCTCCTCGGTGGTCTCGGGACGAGTCCGGAATCTCCCGGCGACGTAGCGCACGAGCGGGATGTTCAGCTCGATGAGGGTGTTGCGCACGTACTGGTACTCGTGCGTGCCCTCCTCCAGCACCTTCAGCCGATCGAAGAGCACCTTGGACATCGCCCGGGCGTCCGTCGCGCTCATCTGCGCCGCGTCCTCGGTCGTGGGGAGGTCGACGGGACGCGGGTGGCATGCGGTGACGGTCGGCTCGGTGATGTTCGCGGTGCTCGGGCGCATCTGGGCATCTCTTTCGATCGTCGGACGGGCGCGAGGCCAGCCTGCCCAGGGCGACGCCGGATACACCCGTATGCAGTAGTGAGCCGGATACCGAACCGTGCGTCCCACCCGATATGTCTCGTCGCTGCGGTCGTCCCGCGCGCACGCCTGTTCTAGCTGTCGTGGCGTACCCCGGAGCGGGGGGTGTCGTCGGTTTCGATCGCGGCCAGGGCGTGGTCCACGTCGTGGTGTTCGGGGACGGCGAGGGACAGGCCGGTCACGCGCAGCATCCTGCGGAAGCGCTCGGGTGGGGCCGCGACGGCGACGGTGCCCCGGTGGGCGCGGGTGCGGTGGTGGAGGGCGACCAGGACGGCCAGGCCGGTGGAGTCGGAGAACCGCAGGCCGGCCAGGTTCAGCACCACATGGTGGAGTCCTCGGTCGATCAGCTCGTATCCGCGTTCGCGCAGTCGGGGCGCGGTGTGGTGGTCGAGATGTCCGCGAACGTCGACGACCGCGACGCCCGGACGCGGGGTGTGCGTGGTCAGAACGAGGTCGGGTTCGGCCACGCTCATCGGATCGCCGCCTTGCTCGTCGGGGATGACCACATCGTTGCACTCGATCGCGTGGCCGTGTCGCACGGCTTAAACGTCGGATGCGGGCACGGACGTGTTTGCCCGCCCCGTGCTGTTCGACGGTCCACGTTGTGGTGAGCATGTCGAGCAGGCGTAGGCCGTATCCGCCGTCGCCGTTCGCGGGACGTTGGAAGACGAGGAGACCGCGGGCGTGATCGCCCACCACGATCTCGACTCCGTCGGGGAGGGGAGTCAGGGTCAACTCGGCCTCGCCACGGGTGTGGCGAAGAACGTTGCCGACCAGTTCCGAAACGATCTGGACGACGTCGTCCGCGCGGTCCCGGGGCCAACACCAGGCGCCGAGGGCGTCGCGGACCGCGTCGCGGACCAGGCCCAGGACACCGGGGCTGTGCGTCAGGGTCCAACTCCGGGCCGCTGTAGGCGGGTTGCGTGGCGGAATGGTCATGTCCGGGCTCGAACCCGTGATGGTCTCGGTGAAGCACCGCCGATCCGCGCCGGCAGACCCGCGCGTAGAGAAGAACGCGCAGTCGGCTGCGCGCCGGGGCCCTGCCGACGGCCGGACCCGGGGCCGCCGCGCTCGCCGGCGCGGCGCGATGCCGTCGATGTCCTCGGCGAGGAGGTGCCAACGGAGAGTGTGGCCGCCAGGGACCTTGGCCCGGCGGGGGTCACGAGTCGAGGGTCTCGACCTTGGCGTCGGCTGCGTTGGTCCTCACCGATTCGACGCCCTTGAGGCAGGCGGCCTTGGTCTCGTAGGCCTCACCGGTGGCGACGATCTCGCCGTTGCCCGCCTTGAGCCGGAACCTGAA
The DNA here is from genome assembly GCF_055558835.1 of Embleya sp. NPDC025285. Taxonomy (NCBI): domain Bacteria; kingdom Bacillati; phylum Actinomycetota; class Actinomycetes; order Kitasatosporales; family Streptomycetaceae; genus Embleya; species Embleya sp. NPDC025285. The sequence continues at coordinate 848 of NZ_JBVHLU010000173.1, read as the reverse complement.
CCTGCCGTTTTTGTCGGTGTACACCTCGAACTTGCCTGCCACGGGATTCACCCGGCCTCTCGGTTCGTGCGGGCACCGCACCGATGGTGTCGGTACCCGCGGATGTGGGTCGCGAGAACGGACTCGGAGCACGTCACGTCGGCCTCGCCGACCGTCGATCACGGACGCGATGCCGGACGACGCCGCCCGCGGCTGACAGCCTCGCGGGTCGGCGTCCAAACCGGATCCGCTCGCCTGCTACGGCGTGCCTGCGGGGCCGGCGCCCGGGGTGCCCGGTGCGGTGTTGCCGTAGTAGTCGCCGGTGCGGCTGCGGTGGTCGTGGTCGTCGAGGTGCTTGTCCTTGTCGAATTCGGGGGAGTTCTTGATCTCCTCCTTGGTGCGCGAGACGTGGACGACCTTGTTCTCGGTGTCGATGCTCGCGATCGTGCCCGCGGGAAGCAGGACGTGCTTGCCGAAGATCCACACACCTGTGTCGACCACCAGATAGGACGCGTCGACGTCGTCGTTGTGCTTGTCGACCTTGCCGATGTGACCGTCGGTGGCATCGACCTGTAGCCGGCCAGGCTCGTACCCGCGGTGTAGCCGGACTCGGGACGGTGACCCCACACATTGTCGCCGGTGCTCACAGAAACCCTCCTCGGATATCGACGACCCCCTGCGGCAGACGGCGAACCGCCTCCCGCCGCCCGGGACTCGTACGCAATGGTTCTGCGCACGCCTGCCCCGCCGTTCCTGCCCCACACCCACGCTCTGAGCTTGACTCTGTCGGTGATCTTGGTGTTTCCCGGCGCGCGAGCATGATCGGCGGGCATGCTCGGGGCTGTTTCGAAGGCCGATCAGCAACCGAG
>NZ_JBVHLU010000172.1:0-13730 GCF_055558835.1 Embleya sp. NPDC025285 | reverse complement strand
CCCCCCCCCCCCCCCCCCCCCCCCCCCCCCCCCCCCCCCCCCCCCCCCCCCCCCCCCCCCCCCCCCCCCCCCCCCCCCCCCCCCCCCCGCGGCCGTCAAGGCAGTTGGCCGCCGACATCGGAATGCGGCGGGCCCTCGACTACAGGTCGACCTGGCGGAAGAGCAGGCCGATCTCGTCGTTGGACAACCGGCGGGTGCGGCCCGGCTTCTGGTCGCCCAACTGGATCGGGCCGAACTGCGTGCGCACCAGACGCTCGACCGGGAAGCCCAGTTCGGCCAGCATGCGCCGGACGATGTGCTTGCGGCCCTCGTGCAGTACCACCTCGACCAGGAAGTTGTTCCCGACGCTGTCCACGATCCGGAAGCTGTCGGCGCGCGCGACGCCGTCCTCCAACTCGACCCCGGCCTTGAGCTTCTTGCCCAGGTCGCGCGGGATCGGGCCCTGGATCGAGGCGAGGTAGGTCTTGCGCACCTCGTACCGGGGGTGGGTCAGGCGGTTGGACAGCTCACCGTGGTTGGTGAGCAGGATCAGTCCCTCGGTCTCGGTGTCCAACCGGCCGACGTGGAACAGGCGCTGCTCGAATTCGGTGATGTAGTCGGCGATGGTGAACCGGCCGTCCGGGTCGAACATGGTGGACACCACGCCGGTCGGCTTGTTGAACGCGATGTAGGTCTCCGCCGGGCGGGTCGGGATGCGCATCCCGTCGACCTTGATCTCCACCGTGTCCGGGTCCACCCGCTTGCCCTGCTCGGTGACCCGCTCGTCGTTGACCTGGACCCGGCCGGCCTCGATCAGGTTCTCGCAGTGTCGGCGGCTGCCGATGCCCGCGTCCGCCATCACCTTCTGGAGGCGGACGCCCTCCTGCTTCTCGCGCTCGTTGCGCTCACTGGAGCGCATCGTGGTGGGACGGCGGTCCGGGCGACCGGTGCTCGCCGACGGGCGGCGGTCCTTGCCACCCGCCGCGCCGGACTTCGGCTGCCCACCCGCGCCGCCTCGACGATTGTCGTCGGCGACCCGGCGGGGCTGCGGAGTGTTGCTGCCGCGCCCGGTGCCCCCGCGCTTGTTCACCGAGCGTTCGTTGCCTCGGTCGTTGCCGCCGGAGCCTTGCCTGTTGGTGGGTGCCATCAAACTTCCGTTGTCGTCTCGCCGTCGTCGGGGTCGGTGTGCACCGCCCCGGTATCCCTCCCAGTATCCCCGCTCCGCGCAAGCGGGGACGCCGCGCGTACCGGGAAGCCGTCCAGGACCCCCTCGCCCTCCGCCTCCAGGGCCTCGATCTCGGGGAGGAAAGGGGCCAATTCCGGCAACTCGTCGAGCGAGCGCAGGCCCATCCGCTCCAGGAAGAACTCGGTGGTGCGGTACAGCGTGGCCTGGGTCTCGTATTCGACGCCGTACTCCTCCACCAGGCCGCGCGCGAGCAGCGTGCGCATCACGCCGTCGCAGTTGACGCCGCGCACCGAGGAGATCCGGCCGCGGCTGACCGGCTGGCGGTAGGCGACCACGGCGAGCGTCTCCAGGGCGGCCTGGGTCAGCCTGGACTGCTGCCCGTCCAGGACGAAGCGCTCGACGGCGGCGGCGTGCTCGGGGCGGCTGTAGAACCGCCAGCCGCCGGCCACCTCGCGCAGGTCGAAGCCGCGGCCCTGGGCGGTGTACTCCAGGGACAACGTGCGCAGTGTGGCGAGCACCTCGACGACCGGGCGATCGAGCACCTCGGCGAGCAGATGTTCGGAGACCGGCTCCTGGACCACCATCAGGATGGCCTCCAGCGCCGCCGGAAGCGGGCTGTCCGACACCGGGAGGGCGGGCGGCGGGGTCTTGCCGCGCGCGGCCCGCGGGGCGGGTACGGCGGCCTCCGGGGCCTCGTCCTCGGGCTCGATCCAATATCCCTGGTCGCCGCTCACGCGTCCTCCTCCTCGCCCTCGCGCAACACCGTGTCGAACTCGTCGAACCCGTCCCCGACCACCACCGCCTCGTCCGTGCCCGCCGTCCACCGCACGGTCAGCTCGCCCAGCGCCTCGACCTGGTCGAACCCGACCGCCAGTTCGCGAAAGAGTTCGAGCAGGACCAGGAACCGGGCGACCACGTGCAGCGTGTCCGGCGCGTCCGCGGTCAGTTCGGCGAACGTCGCGCTGCCGGTCCGGCGCAGCCGCTCGACCACTATCGCCGCCTGCTCGCGCACGCTCACCCGCTGGACGTGGATGTGTTCGATCGACACGATCCTGGGCGCCTTGGGCGTCATCGCCTTCGCCGCCAGCCGGGCGAACCGCTCGAGCGAGGTGGTGATCACCACCTCGGGCAGCAACCCCTGATACCGCGGCTCCAGCGGCACGTCGCGCGGATGACGGCGCGACTCCTCGGCCCAGCGGTGCTCCAGGATGCCCGCGATCTGCTTGTACGCCCGGTATTGGAGCAGCCGCGCGAACAGTATGTCCCGGGCCTCCAGCAGGGCCAGGTCCTCCTCGTCCTCGACCTCGGCGACCGGCAACAGCCGGGCCGCCTTCAGGTCCAGCAGGGTCGCCGCGATCAGCAGGAACTCGGTGGCCTGGCCCAGGTCCCAGTCCGGGCCCTGGGCCCGGATGTGCGCGATGAACTCGTCGGTGACCCGGGACAACGCGACCTCGGTGACGTCCAGCTTGTGCTTGGCGATCAAGCCCAGGAGCAGGTCGAACGGGCCCTCGAAGTTGGCCAGGTTGACCCGGAATCCGGTGTCGTCGTCCGCCGCGGGCGGCGGTGCGGCGGGCTCGGGGAGGGCCTGCGGTTCGGGCCGCGACGCGGACCCCGACCCGACGGGCGCGCCGGGCCCGGCCCGGCCGGCGCGTGCGGCCTCGGCGGCGGGCTCGGCCCGCACGGCCCGTTCGGCCGGTACGGCGGGCCGGTCCGGGCCGCGCCCGAGCGTGCGTCGGGTGGGGGCGGGACCGTTGCTGTTGGACATGGTGCGCTCAATGGTGCGGGCCGCGACTGCGGGAAACGGCACGGACCCGCCGGGTGGTGGTCCGAATTGGGCCACTCAGGGGACCGGCGGGTCCGTCGAGACTTCGCGAAGCGGGGTTCGCTCGAATGTCGCTTAAGAGCCACGCAGCCGACGGACGAGAATGCTCGCCTCGCCGCGCGCCTCCAGGTCGGCCAGGACCACCGCGACGGCCTCACGCACTATCCGACCGCGGTCCACGGCCAGGCCGTAGTCGCCGCGCAGGCTGAGGCGCGCGTGCTCGAGGTCCATCAGTTCCTCGGCGGACACGTAGACCGTGATCTTCTCGTCGTGTCGCTCGCGCCCGCTCGGTCGGCGCTGCGCACGGGTGCGTCGGTGTGCCGGGCGCGCGTTGGGGTCGACACCCGCGGCGGCGGACATCGAGGACGCCCCCGACGGTGTGGGCGCCTCACGGCGGCCGGGCACGGGGTGTTGCACGGCGTGCTGTTCGACCTCGCCGGAGCCGCCGTCCGCGCCGGACGACTCGTGTCGCTCGGCGCTGTCGGGACTGGCCCCGACCGGCGGAACCTGCGCGGGTACGGTGCCGCGCGGCTCTCCCGATTCCCCGCCGGCGCTCTGCTGCTGTTGTTGCCGCAGCATGGCGCCGCCGGTGGTCCGGAACAGCTCGTCGGCACCCGGGAGACTCACTCGGCGCGACACCGGGCGAGCACCTCCCTGGCCAGTTGGCGATAGGCGGCCGCGCCCACCGAGTTGGAGGCGTAGGTGGTGATCGGTTCGCCCGCGACGGTGGTCTCGGGGAACCTGACGGTCCGTCCGATCACCGTGTGGAAGACCTGGTCGCCGAACGCCTCGGTGACCCGGGCCAATACCTCGCGGCCGTGCACGGTGCGCACGTCGTACATCGTCGCCAGGATGCCGTCGAGCACGAGGTCGGGGTTGAGCCGCTCGTGCACCTTCTCGATCGTCTCGGTCAGCAGCGCCACCCCGCGCAGTGCGAAGAACTCGCATTCCAGCGGCACGATGACGCTGTTCGCCGCGGTGAGGGCGTTGACCGTGAGCAGCCCGAGCGAGGGCTGGCAGTCGATGATGATGTAGTCGTAGTCGTTGACCAGCGGCCGGATCGCGCGCGAGAGCGTGGTCTCACGGGCCACCTCGGTGACCAGCTGCACCTCCGCCGCCGACAAGTCGATGTTGCTGGGCAGCAGGTCCATGCCCGGGATGATGGTCTTCAGCAGGACGTCGTCCGCGCTGAGGTGACTTTCCATCAGCAGGTTGTAGACCGTGAGTTCGAGCTCCATGGGGTTGACGCCCAGGCCCACCGACAGCGCGCCCTGGGGGTCGAAGTCCACGAGCAGGACCCGACGACCGTATTCGGCCAGCGCGGCACCCAGGTTGATGGTCGACGTGGTCTTGCCGACGCCGCCCTTCTGGTTGCACATCGCGATGATCTTCGCGGGACCGTGTTCGCTCACGGGCGCCGGGATCGGGAAGTACGGAAGGGCGCGGCCGGTCGGGCCGACCCGCTCGCGCCGCTGCGTGGCGGCGTCGGGGGCGAGTGTCGCGGCGTACTCCGGATCCGGTTCGTAGTCCGCGTCGGGGTCGAACGGTCCGCCACGCAGTTCCTCGGCGTAGCGCAACTCGTCGTCGTAGTAGTACATATCGTAGGCGTACTCGTGCGCGTCCGGACCATCGAGCCCGTCTTGCCCGGCCTGGCCGGCCGGGGCGGTCTGGCCCGCCTGGGCGGCGCTGTCCGTGCGCGTCCCCTGCTGGTCCTGCAGGCCGTCGGCGGGCCCGTAGGAAGAGGTAGTCGGCGCTGCACGGCCCGGCGCCGCCCCTGGCTGGGCACCCCCGGGAGCAAATGTCGACTCGTTCACAAGTCGTCTTACCTCCTTGCCGACCAGGTCATTTCTTGCTTCGTCAGCCTGAATCCTTGCCGACGGATCGCGACTCTATGGCGTTGCGGACGGTCGCAGCAAGGCGAACCGCCCGACGCATGCAACATGTGAGGCGATCTAGTCAAGCGCCCGGGGGTGGGATCCTGCGTACACATGACGACGTCCGTCGGGGGTTTCGCGCCCGTAGACCCGGGTCGTGGACACCGAGGAATGACCCAGGAGTTCCTGGACGACCCGGACATCGGCCCCACCGTCGAGCAAATGTGTGGCGAACGAACGCCGCAGCGTGTGCGGGGAGATGGGGTCGGTCAACGCCGCCCGCGCGGCGGCGGCCCGGAGCACGGCCCAGCCGCTCTGCCGTGACAATCCGCCGCCTCGCGCGTTGAGAAAGACGGCGGTGACGCCGCACCCGGCGGCGGCGAGTTCGGGACGCGCGCGCACCAGGTACGTGTCGAGCGCCTCCAGGGCCGGCGCGCCTAGCGGCACGACACGACGCCGGCCGCCGGGACCGGCCAGGGTGATGGTCCGCGCGGCCAGGTCCAGATCGTGCAGATCCGCGCCGACCGCCTCCGAGACGCGCGCACCGGTGCCGTACAGGAGTTCGAGCAGGGCGCGGTCGCGGTGCCCGTACGGCGCGGCACCCGTCGAGGCGGCGGCGAGCAGCGCCTCGACCTGCTCGACCGACAGCGCTCCGGTGCGCCGCGGCGGCGGCGCGCCCGGACGCACGTCGTGCGCCACGTCGACCGGGACCAACCCCTCGCGTAGCGCGAACCGGTGCAACCCGCGCACCGCGACCACGGCCCGGACCACCGACGCCTCGGCCGACCCCGCGGTGCGCAACGCCGCGACGAACGCGGTCACGTCCGCGGCCCGCACCTGCGCGAGCGCACCCACCCCGCGCCCGTCCAGATGGGAGAGGTAACGCCGCAAATCCCGCCGGTAGGCGAGCAGCGTGTTCCGCGCCGCCCCACACTCACCCGTCACATGGGCCAAATAGGCCCCGACCACCACATCCACGCCCCCATTCTGACCCCCAAAACACCACATGCCGCGCACCCACATCTTTGGGGGTACACGGCACGCAATGCCTACAAAAACCTCAAACACCAAACAAGCCAACCCAGCTCACCCGGTGTCTGAGGACTAACGAGACCGCCACCCTCAAACACCGGGCAAGCCAACTCCAGCCCGTCCGGCGCTTGAGGACAAGTAGCCCAGGCCAACCTCAGCCCGGCCGGCGCTTGAGGCCAACCTCAGCCCGGCCGGCGCATGAGGCCAATCCCAGCCCGGCCGGCGCCTGAGGCCAAAAGCCAGGCGTCAGCCCAGCACGTCATCCAACGACACAGCCGGCAGGCCGAGCGCCTCGCCGACCGCAGCGTTCGTAAGCAGACCCTCGTGCGTCGACAGGCCAAGCGCCAGCGCCCGATCCGCCTTCGCCGCATCCCGCCACCCGCGGTTCGCGAGCTGCACGATGTACGGCAGCGTCGCGTTCGTCAGCGCGTAGGTCGAGGTGTGCGGCACCGCACCCGGCATGTTCGCGACGCAGTAGAAGATCGAGTTGTGCACCTTGTACACCGGGTCGTCGTGCGTCGTGGCGTGCGAGTCCTCGAAGCAACCACCCTGGTCGATCGCGATGTCCACGAGCACCGAGCCCGGCTTCATCCGCGACACCAGCTCGTTGGTGATCAGCTTCGGGGCCTTCGCGCCCGGGATCAGCACCGCGCCGATGACCAGGTCCGCGTCCAGCACGGCCTTCTCGATCTCGTACGTGTTGGACGCGACGGTCTGCAGGTGGCCCTGGTAGATCCGGTCCGCGTCGCGCAGCGCCTGGATGTTCCGGTCCAGCAAAAGCACCTCGGCCTGCATGCCGAGCGCGATCGCCGCCGCGTTCATGCCCGAGACGCCGGCGCCGATCACGACGACCTTCGCGGCGTAGACACCGGAGACGCCACCCATCAGGGTGCCGCGACCGCCGCCCTGCGCCATCAGGTGGTACGAGCCGACCTGCGGCGCGAGTCGACCGGCCACCTCGGACATCGGGGCGAGCAGCGGCAGCGCGCCGTTCGGCAACTGCACCGTCTCGTACGCGATGGACGTGGTGCCGGCGTTGAGCAGGGCCTCGGTGCACTCCTTACCCGCGGCGAGGTGCAGGTAGGTGAACAGCGTCTGGTCCTTGCGCAGCCGACCGAACTCCGAGGCGATCGGCTCCTTGACCTTCAGAATGAGGTCACCGGTCGCCCAGACGTCGTCCGCGGTCGCGAGGATGGTCGCCCCCGCGGCCACGTACTCCTCGTTCGGGATGGACGAGCCGACGCCCGCATCGTGCTCGATGTAGACCTCGTGACCGTTGCGCACGAGCTCGTGCACGCCGGCGGGCGTGATCGCCACGCGGTACTCGTGGTTCTTGACCTCGCGGGGGATACCGACCTTCACGGCTATCAAGTCCTGTCGACAGAGGGTTGGGCACCAGCGAGCCCGGGCATGCGAATGCACGCCTTACCTCGTGGTGTCCCTAGCTTAATGCGGTTGGAACGCCCCGCCAACCTTACAAAGTGGCAGTGAGGGGTCGACCGCTTGTCTATTTCGTAGGTTGCGCCCGAGTGGATGGGTCGGAGCGAGTACCCGCGAGGCGGCTATTCGTCACCCAGATGGCGACGAACCTCGTCGGCCTCGGGCGCGCCCGCGTCCACGAGCAGGGCCAATGCCTGCCGGCGGCGCGATCGGGCGTCCCGGACGTCGCCGGCCTCGAGCGCCAGTTCGGCGCTTTGCAACAGGGCGAGGGCCTCCAGGCGCTCGTCGCCCGCCGCCCGGAACGCCTCCATCGCGTCCCGGTAGACCGCGAGCCCCTCCGGCACCCGGCCCGCCTCGCCGAGAACCGCCGCGATGTCGGTGAGCACCCGGCCGATGTCGGCGGGGTCACCGATCCGGCGGCGCACTCCGAGGGCCGCCCGGTGATCGCGGACGGACTGTTCGAACCGGCCCATCCGCGCGTGCAGCCGGCCCAGGTGGGACAACACCCTGGCCTGGCCGGCCGCGTCGCCGATGGTGCGGCGCAGCAACAACGAGCGGTCGTACCAGTCCGCGGCGCGTTGCAGATCGCCCAGGTCGGCGTAGGCGTTGCCGAGGTTGACCATCGCGCGGCCCTCGCCGGCCGGGTCGCCCAGTCCGCGGGACACCTCCAGGGCCGCCCGGTAGCAGGACAGCGCCTCCTCCAGTTCCTGGCGCGCGACGTGCAGATTGCCCAGATTGAGCAGCGCGACCGCCTCCTGCCGACCGGAGCCGGCCCGCCGTGCGGTGGTCAGCGCGAGTTCGTGCAGTTCGCGCACGTCGCTCCAGTGCGCACGCCGGTCGAGCAGGCGGGTGAGCACCGAGACCAGTCGGCGGGTGGCCGCGTCCAGGCCGGCCGCCGCGGCGACCCGGGCGGCGGCCAGCAGCTCCGGCCGCTCGTCGCGCAGCCAGGCACGCGCCTCGTCGGCGGACTCGAAGCGCACGTCGGCGCCCGGGTCGGGGCCGTCCACGCCGACGATGACCCGCTCGGCCGAGCGGGCGAGCCGTACATACCGGTCGAGCAGGCGCACCCGCGCGTTGCGCCGCTCGCCGGGCCGCTCCTCCGCGTCCAGGCGCTCCTGTACGTAACCGCGCACCAAGTCGTGAAAGCGGAACCGTCCCGGCACCGAGCCCTGCTCCAGCAGATGCAGCTCGCGCAACTCGATCAGCGAGCGGGTCGCCGCGTCGGGACCGCAGTCGGCGAGCGCGGCGGCGGCGTCCGCGCCGAACTCGCGCCCGGGCACCAGCGCGAGCAGCCGCAACAGCCGCGCGGCGGAAGGCACCAGTTCGCGGTGGATCAGCGAGAAGCACGCGCGCACCGCGAGGTCGTCGCCGGCCTGCTCGTGCAACCGCAACCGCTCGGCCCGCAGCCGGCGCCCGACGTCGGCCATCGCGTACCGCGGCCGGGCCCGCAACCAGGCACCCGCCATCCGCAGCGCGGCCGGGTGGAAGTCGCACAGCGCGGCCAACTCGTCCGCGGCGCGCGGATCGCACGCGACCCGGGTGTGCCCGGCCAGGTTGCCGAGCAGTTCGGCCGAGGCGCGGGTGTCCAGCATGTCCAGCGCGCACGTGCGCACCGCGGCGGCTCGGCCGAGCCCGGTGAGCGGGGACACCGAGGTGAGCACCACGAGCGCGGTGGGACTCTCCGGGAGCAGCGGGCGCAGTTGCGCCGTCCCGGTCACGTCCTCGAGCAGGATCAGGAAACGCTTGCCGTCCAGGTGCTCGCGAAAGAGCCGGATCCGCTCCTCGTGCGCGGAGGGGATGCCGACCGTGCCGAGCGCGTACAGCAGTGATTCGAGCACGTCGCCGGGCGGGATCAACTCACCGCGCGGCCCGGTGAGGCGGGCGTAGAGCCGACCGTCGGGGAAGTGCGGCGCGAGCCGGTGGGCCAGTCGTACCGCGAACTCGGTCCGGCCCACGCCGACCGGTCCGGTGATCGCGACCACCCGGTCCCGGGGCAGCCAGACCGTGCGGGTGGTGCCCGGGTGCTCGGGGTCGGTCGGCGCCAACTGGGCCGGGATCGCCGCGCCGGGACCGGTGACCCAGCCGTAGAGAGTGTCGAGTTCGTCGGTGCGGCCGACGAAGTCGGGGCCTCCGGGGGGCAGTTGGTCCACGATCGCGGGCAACGCCTCAACCGGCGCGCGCATTCCGGGAACCAGCGCCTCGGCCGTCGCGCACCCGACCCCGGACTCCCCGGTCACAGCCACCGCAGACGCCCCCTGTCTCACCCACACCCAGCCCGCAGATTACGACCACGCACCGGTCCACAGGGCCCGACTCGCCAACCCCGCGGCGCTAATTCCGTAGCGCTGATTCCGCGGCCTTTCGACCCAGACGCGACGGGTGTGCCGGTGGGCGGGAAATCCCGAGCCCACCCGGCGGCGACCGCGGCCCGTCAAAAGGGCCGAGCGGGCCAGGGCGCGTCCGCCGCCCGAAGCGCGTCCAGCCCGTCGCCGGCCAACGCCGCCGAGAGCGCCAGCGCTCCGGAAACCAGCATCGGGTTGTGCAGTTCGCCCGCCAGAATCCCGGCGATCGCCTCGTCCAGCGGAAGCCAGGAGAGTTCCATCCCGGCCTCCTCGTGCTCGGCCGCGAACCGCTCGGCCCGCGACTCGGACAACCCGCGCGCGAGGAACACCCGGATCGCCTCATCCGAGGAGCCGGGTGTGGTGAAGACGTCCACCAGCACGTTCCACGTGGCGGCCTCGTGATGGGCCTCCTCGAACAGCTCGCGCTCGGCCGCGTGCAGCGGGTTCTCCCCCGGCACGTCCAGCAGCCCCGCCGGAATCTCCCACAATTTGTGCCGCACCGGGTGCCGGTACTGGCGCAGCACCAGCAGCCGCCCCTGCTCGTCCAGCGCCACCACGCCCACCGCCCCGGGATGGTCCAGGTAGTCGCGTCGCGCGCTGCTCCCGTCCGGCATCTCGACCACATCGCTGCGCATCGACCAGACCCGCCCCTTGAACGGTGTCTCGCTCTCCGCGACGGGCCACGCCTCGGCGGTATCGACGATCCTCGCCCGAGTGCCCGGGTCGTTCACGATGCGCTCCCCTTCAAGCTGCCGCCGGCCGGATACCGCCGTCCCGATCGGCCAGCCTAGTGCCGCTCCCGGCCACACCGAGCGCCCCGGCCCGCGGTTTGTCGCGCCGGTCCACCGCCGGTCCGGCGTCGGAGGCCACCGGCGGAGAAGCCACCCGCCCCGGGTATCGGGGCGGGTGGCTTCTCGGGGTTGTCGATCGGGCCGGATCGCCGGTCAGGCGCCGCTGCCGCGACCGGCGGCGCGTACCGGTTCCCGGTCACGGCGCCGCCCGGTGTTCAGGAGGTGGTCTCCGCGACCCGGTCCTCGCCCTTGATCCGCCGTACCGCCGCCGCGACCAGGCCCGCGAAGAGCGGGTGCGGGCGGGTCGGGCGGGACTTGAGCTCGGGGTGGGCCTGGGTGGCGATGAAGTACGGGTGCTGCTCGCGCGGCAGTTCCACGTACTCCACCAGCCGGCCGTCGGGCGAGAGGCCGGAGAAGGTCAGGCCGGTCTCCTCCAACCTGGCGCGGTAGGCGTTGTTGACCTCGTAGCGGTGCCGGTGGCGCTCCTCGGACTGGGGCGCGCCGTAGACCTCGCGGGCGATCGAGCCCTCGGCCAGGTCCGCGGTGTACAGGCCCAGTCGCATCGTGCCGCCCAGGTCGCCCTGGCCCGCGACGATGTCGAGCTGGTCGGCCATGGTCGCCACCACCGGGTGCGCTGCCTCGGGGTCGAACTCGAGCGAGTTCGCGCCGTCCAGGCCGGCCAGGTTGCGCGCGGCCTCGATCACCATGCACTGAAGGCCCAGACAGATGCCCAGGGTCGGGATCCGGTGCTCGCGCGCGTACGCGATCGCCTGCACCTTGCCCTCGACACCCCGGTCGCCGAACCCGCCGGGGACCAGCACCGCGTCGCAGTCGCCGAGTTCACGCGCGGCGCCTTCGGGCGTCGCGGTGTTGTCCGACGTCACCCACTTGATCTTGGCGCGCACGTTGTTCGCGAAGCCGCCCGCGCGGATCGCCTCGGTGACCGAGAGGTAGGCGTCCGGCAGGTCGATGTACTTGCCCACCAGCGCGACCGTGACCTCGCGCTCGGGCTGGTGCACCCGGCGCAGCAGGTCGTCCCACTGGGTCCAGTCCACGTCCCGGAAGTTGAGCCCGAGCCGGCGCACCACGTACGCGTCCAGGCCCTCGGAGTGCAGCACCTTGGGGATGTCGTAGATCGAGGGGGCGTCGATGGCCGCGACCACGGCCTCCTCGTCCACGTCGCACATCAGCGAGATCTTGCGCTTGATGTCCTGCGGTACGGCCCGGTCCGCGCGCAGCACGATCGCGTCCGGCTGGATGCCGATGCTGCGCAGCGCGGCGACCGAGTGCTGGGTCGGCTTGGTCTTCAACTCGCCCGACGGGCCGATGTAGGGCAGCAGCGAGACGTGCAGGAAGAACACGTTGTCCCGGCCGACCTCGTGCCGGACCTGGCGGATCGACTCGAGGAAGGGCAGCGACTCGATGTCGCCGACGGTGCCGCCGACCTCGGTGATCACGATGTCCACGTCGTCCGCGGCCATGGCCCGGATCCGCGACTTGATCTCGTTGGTGATGTGCGGGATGACCTGCACGGTGTCACCGAGGTACTCGCCGCGGCGCTCCTTGGCGATGACCGTCGAGTAGACCTGACCGGTCGTCACATTGGCCGAGCCGTGCAGGTCGACGTCGAGGAAGCGCTCGTAGTGGCCGACGTCCAGGTCGGTCTCGGCGCCGTCGTTGGTGACGAACACCTCGCCGTGCTGGAACGGGTTCATCGTCCCGGGGTCGACGTTCAGGTAGGGGTCGAGCTTTTGCATCGTGACCCGCAGGCCGCGCGCCTTGAGGAGCGCTCCGAGGCTCGACGCGGTGAGCCCCTTGCCGAGCGAGGAGGCGACGCCTCCGGTGACGAAAAGGTGCTTCGCCTGCCGGGTGCGACTGGGCGTCTGAGGCACTGCCAAGGAGGGGCTCCCGTGGTTGCGATCGAGGGGATTTCGAAGGGGACGCTGCTGGGCCGATGCGGGCCCGGAACAGTCCCACCAAGTCCACGGGATACCAGCCTAACAGCGTCGGGCGTCGAGGTCCCGCACCCGGTGCGGAACAACTGCGACACCATACGGCGATTGCCCAGAGTGACAACGCACGGGAGAATCCGGGCACATACCGACGGATCGGCCGAGTCGGATTCGACACAGAGTCAACGATCGGGTCGGCGCTCGCGGGCACGTTTCAGCGCCGACGGCGCACTATGCTACGCAGACGGCGCGCGAGCGTTTCTCCGCTCGCCGTCGCCCGCGCGCAGCGGAACCTCACGCGCGCGACGGGTGACGTCCCCCGGATCCCGACGGGACGACATTTCGGGAGTACCGGTCGATCCGACCACCGTTTCGGCGGTCGATCACGCGCGCGTGGTGCACTCTGGAATGAATCGATCAACCGCTGATCAGAACATGCCGGTCGGCGACGCGGTAAGCACAAGCGCAGCACAACACGGTTCTCCACATCACCGAACGCAGCACAACGCGGTTCTCCGCACCACATTCCGCCGGACCCCCGCCGCGCGCAGTACGAGCCGGGACGCAGCACGCGCCGACCGACTCGCAATACGCACAACCAGGACGACCGGCATCAACAGGACGACCAGGAACGGAAAGCGTTGCCCGTGACCAGCCGCATCGAGGACTACGCCCTCATCGGGGACATGCAGACCGCCGCTCTCGTGGGCCGCGACGGTTCCATGGATTGGCTCTGCCTCCCCCGCTTCGATTCGCCCGCCGTGTTCGCCGGCCTGCTCGGCACCGAGGAACACGGTTCGTGGCGGGTCGCCCCGCTCTCCGGCGGGCCCGCGACACGCCGGCGGTATCGCGGCGACTCGCTGATCCTCGAATCGGAATGGGAGACCCCGCGGGGGACCATTCGGGTGATCGATTTCATGCCTCCGGCGGACGCGCTGGTCGGCGCGCCCGTGGTGGTACGGATCGTGGAGGGGGTGTCGGGCCGCGTGCCGGTCCGCTCGGAGCTGCGCATGCGGTTCCACTACGGCAAGGTCGTGCCCTGGGTGCGGCGCGAGGCGGACGGGCGCACCGTCGCGGTGGCCGGCCCCGACGCGGTGTGGTTCGCCAGTGACACCGAGACCTACGGGCGGGGTCTGACCACCTATTCGGACGTCACCCTCGGCGAGGGCGACCGGGTCACCTTCACCCTCACGTGGCATCCCTCGCACGTCGAGGGTCCGCTGCCCACCGACGCGCTCGCGGCGCTGGCGGACACCGAGAGGTTCTGGACCGACTGGATGACCCGCTGCACCTACAAGGGGCCGTGGCGCGA
>NZ_JBVHLU010000171.1:0-13832 GCF_055558835.1 Embleya sp. NPDC025285 | reverse complement strand
CTCGACATCTCGCAGCGTGAGGGACGGCCGCCCTGCTGTCCCGGGAACACCGCATTTCAGCAGGCCGCGACCTCAGCGAGGTAAAACAACAAGCTGAGACGTCTGCCTGGGCGCTGCTCGTGCGGGCGAGGTCGCCGGGGCCTGTCACGGGGTCCGCGTCACGGGACGCGGCAGGCGGCAGGCGGCAAGCGGCGGACGCGCCGCTCTTCCTTCACCGGTTCTGTTCGCGTTCCGTGTTCGGGGCCGGGCGGTCGCCGAGGGTGCGTTGGGAGCCGCGGAAGGTGGCCGGGACGTCCGGGACAGAAGGTTTCGGTTCCGCGCTCGGGGCCGTCCTGGGCCGGGTGGGGCCGAGGGATTTGGCGAGCAGACGGGTGAGCGCGGCGTCGACGGCCGGAGCGGGGCCCGGTGACATCGGTGTACGGACGCCTTGTTCGCGGGCGACCGTGATGGCGCCTTCCAGGGCCGGCGTTCCGCTGCCGGCCCGGCCGCGCGGCTCCCGCATACGCTGCCGATCGACGCCCGCCGGGTTGGCGGGATCGAGGGAGATGCGCTCACCTGGTCGTTCCAGCCACGCGGCGGCGACATCGGGGTGCGACCGGGCCCGAACCGTACCCTCCGCCAACGCGGCGGTTGTCCGGTGCCGGACCCAGGTGTCCGCGGCCTCCACCAGGGCCATGAGTCGGTCGGCGTGTTCGGGGGCGAGTTCCTGCCGGGCGCGCACGACGCGAATATCGAAGTCCGTGAGCGGTTCGTTCGACGGGGGAACGTCGTGCGCGCGTTTGTACTGTTCGAGGTCGGCGCGCCGTTGTTTGTAGAGAGCGAACGCGTGGTCGGCGCAGGTCCGTTCGGCGTCCGCGGCGGCGCTCGCTCGGGAGACGGCGGCAGCGGTGCGGTCGTGTTCGTGGTTTCGGACCGCGCACACGGCGACCAACGCGTCCCCGGGAGTGTCGCCGCCGCTCATCGACTGGGCCAGCGCGTGATCCCTCGGCCCCGATGTGAGGGTGACCACGGTCGGCCCGTCGCTCCGGGGCAGGCGATGCTCGGACTCGGAGACGAGCCGAAACGGTCGCAGCGGCTCGGCGGGGCCGTACTCGTCCAGCCAATGCGTGAGGACCCCGGTGACCCGGGCGTCGTCCCGGTCGGTGCAGGGCACGCCGATGCGACCCAGGAAGCCACGCACCGCGCCGACCGCGACCGCGATCGGCATGCGCCCCTCGGACACCCGCAACAAGTCCGTCAAGGTCGAGTGGAGGAAGCCGGCGGTGAGTTCACGCTCGAGTTCCCCGCGGTGCAGGGTGCCTCTGCGCTCCTCGAAGGCGCCCGTGATCGCCTCCTGCGGCCACTCCGGTGTGAGCTTGATCAATTTCGCCAGGTCGTACATGCGGGCCTGCGGATTGTGGCTGACCAGCGACAGGTCGAAGTCCACGGTGCCTACCGCGATCCGCTCAAGGGCGTGCGTATGAAATGGCTCCGCCCAGTCCCGATCCGCCGTGATCACACTCTCCAGATAGGCGAGTGTCGCCAGGTTCTGCTCGGGGGGCCGGGCGTGCATATCCGAGAAGGCATCGTGCATGGTGGCGACGAGGCCGGTCCCGTGCCGGGCGCGGGCGGGCGCATCCAGGTCCGCGCGCATCAGGTGCTCGACCTGGTGCACCATCCTGGACAGCGTCACCCTCGGGTCGCGTTCGTCCAGGTGACTGCTTTCCATCAAGCTCGTCAGTACGTGGCTGTGGAGCAGGGCGTCCGCAGCGACGTCGGTGCCGTGGGCGAGCAACGTCCGTGCCTCGGCAAGCGCACGTTCGGCGACCGGGGCGAGCACCGCATCGCGATAGGCGTTGACGAACGGCAACCCGGCCGAGCGACGCGCCAGCGCTTGCAGCACCGCACCGTCCACGGGCACGACGTTGTCCGGCTTCAGATCCCCGTGCTGCAATATCAGCGGACCGTCCTGCGGGCCGTAGGAGCGTGGCGGCGGCACCAGGCGGTGCAACTCCTCTCGGCTCGGTAGCCCCAACGCCGCCCACACTCCCGGCCCGAACCGCTCCAGCACGCGGTCGATCATCCATTCCCGGTGCGCCGATCGCAGGTTCTCCGCCGTCGGCTCCCGCCCCTCCAGGCGCAGCGGAACGTCCTGGATCGTGGGGTCGCACATCCCGAGGATGTTCTCCGCCTGCTCCGCCCATCTGTGCTTCAGATGCTCGCCGGCAGGCAGGCCTAGCAGATTCGACAGCACCGGGCCCAAAAGCCGGCCTCGGTCCCCCGGCGTCGGGACGACATCGATTCCGCTCGCGTGATCCGACGGGCCCGGCAGCGAGACGAGGTCCACGACCCGTGCCCCGTCCACGATGAATCTTCGGGTAAGGACGGGTGCAAATGTGTACTCGTGTGGCTGCCAGTTGAGGTCGCTGTCGCGGTCACCGGGACCCCCGACCATCGGCAGCGCCGAGGGTGCCGCTGCGGGGTCGTAGGCGTCACCGCGACCGTGAGCGGTCCGCGCCACATGCGAGCCCTCGAGCGCGTGCACCGGTATCACCATGTTGGTCCCGCCCACCGAAGGACCGAAATCCCAGCCCGGTGGCGGACGCCAATCCCTCACCGGCGCGCTCCATCGCCGTTCACAGTCCCGCTTCCCGCCCCGGAACACCGACCCGCCATAAGCCCGGGCCGGGGGCCGGTGCACCTCGACGTACCGCCCGCCCCCTCGCGGCGCGGCCGCGCGGCGCGCGCGCGGCGGAAACGCACAGAACGCGTGCGTCTTCGAGTGATTCCGCGGGTCCTTCCGGGTCCATCGTGAACGGTACGGTCGCCCGTGCACGTACGGTCCAGCGCACCGCAGTTGGCCACTGCCGACGTCCACCGATGAAGACAAGCACGTTCCCCGCCGTTTGCCGGAGCAGCCGCAGCCGAAGGAAGTGCTCCTGTGTTGCCGAGGGAGCACCTACTCGGGGGCGAGATCGTCTGCCGAGAGCCCACCGTTCGGCCCCGTAGGCAGAGGATGGCCCGCTCATGAGCACTGAGGATCGTATTCGAGACATCATGAGGACCGACTCGATCGAGGAAATGTGGGGCCGGCTCGGGGAAGGACTTCGTGAACTCACCGGGAACGCGGCGTTGACCGCCGAGTTGAACTCCCGATCGGCATCCTCCTTCAACCCGAACATGCTCAGGGGCTACGCGGTGGGACTCCTGCTGCTCAACCACGACTATCGCGGCATCGATCTCGGATCGGTCGTGGTCGGTGACCTGCCGGCCGGCGAGCACCCCGAAACGCTGGCCCACTGCACCGACCGAGGCCAGGCGGAGCACGCCGCGATCACGTTCAACGAATACTGGAGCAGCACGCGCGCCGAGGCGCGATACGTCATGCAGATGCAGCACGGCGCAGCGAGCGGGATGCTGACCGGTGGCGTGCTCAGTCCGGTCCATACGGCCATCCATGAGGGGGTGCACCCGATGGTGGAACAGACGGCAGGGCCGATGTGGACCGAGAAAGGCGTGCTCCGAGGCCATCGGGAAAGTTTGGTGGAGGGCATCGAGCGGGTCTCCGGCAAACCGTGGCAGGAGGCCGTGCGCGGCGAGATCGGCGGATACGCCACCGTGGACGACTCCGACCGCCCGGGTCGGGGCGCGCCGGCCGATCGTTTCGCGGAACTTCCCACCGAGGCAATGGTCTCCTTGTACATGAATGGAAGCCGCCAGGCCGGTTCCGTGGCGCCCTATGTGCACAGTCGGCTCATGGAGGCCTGCGGACGTGACCGCTCGGCGTGGGAACCGCGACACGTCCCCGTCTCGGCCCGCCTCGCGGCGATCGTCGGCGCGCCGGGAACCCGGCAACTGTTCTTCACCTCGTTCGAACGACAGTCGTCGAGGTCGGCCGCCGCAGCACGGGGTACTGCGATCGTGCGGCACCTCGACGCACCTTCGTCCGCAGCGACCGCGGCTCGAGCCCGAGCGGCCGCGTCCGTCAACGCCGCACGAGTGGTCAGCAGGGGCTTCTCTCCGATCTCCCCCGGCACCTGGAAGGAAGGGACCGCGAGCGCGTCCAACACCGGAACGGGCCTGATGCCGCGCGGTGTTCGCCACGCTGCCACCCGTAAGGCGAGTCAGGACGCGAAGACCGACCTGGCGCCCTGAATGTTCACGTGTGCTTGCGCGGGACACGGTCTTGGCCTGCTTTCCGGGACGGTGGGAGCGGGGAGCCCGGACGACGGGAACCTCGCCGCGTCGGCGAACCACCAAAGACGCGGACGCCCACGGCCCGGTATGACCGGGCGAATGGTCAGCATCCGGGTGCCCCGTCGGCGAGTCCCGGTACGGGTGGTCGGTGGGCCAGGACTTCGAGGGTGCTCAGGGCTATGTGGTCGCGGATGCGTTGGACACACGCCTGCCACTGGCGGGTGAACCCCGGGTGCGCCTCCAAGTCGTTCCAGACCGGCAGCAGTTGGGGCGGCACATCGGTACCCGGCATCCACACGTGAAGCAGATGATCGACGGCCGGCCGCAGTCGGCGCAGCGACGTGGGATCCGCCTGTCCCACGCACGCCCGGTCGGCCGTCTCCGCCAGGACACTGAGCAGCCAGTCGTGCAAGGCCAAGTCTTCGCACAGTGCGGCGAGTTGCCGGGCGTCGGGAAATCGGTCCGCCGGCAGGCGTAGTTCGAGGGTCCGCTCGGTGGCGCCGTGCAGGGTGAATACGCCGCGGGGGCGGCTGCCGGGTGCTCCGGCGGCGGACCAGCGCAGTTTCGTGCGCCGTGCGCGAAACGTCGGTCGGTGGTCCAGCGCCGGCGAGCCCTGCACGCGGCCCAGGAGTCGTTCGCACAAGGCCCCGGGGTCGAGTTCCGGCCCGGGTGCGCGGTCACCGGGAAAGCCCCGGGCCAGGTCGTCGGTGCGCGCGCGTCCGACCACTTCGACGGTGCCGAGCCGCTCGAGGTGGTGCGCCCATGCCAGGCGTCGGGTGCCGCCGGCCACGATGGTGGTGCGGGTGGACGCCTGCAGCACTCGTCCGCCGGTGATCCGGGCTCGCGCCAGCAAGGTGCCGACGCCTCGTGTCTTGGTGCCCGACCCGGTGCGCACGGGGCAGTCGACGGCGTCCACGGTGTCGGCGGACACGGCTCGTGCCACCGGCCGTTCGGCCGCCCACACGCGGGTGCCGTGCACGAGGTGGCCCAGCAGCGCCTGGGTGCCCAGCGGGGTCAGGGGCGCGGAGTTCATCAGCAGCGCGGTGCGCACTTCGCCGATCACGAGCAACGGCGGCGTCACCGCTCGCCGCCGGCGCCCGGCCCGGTGCCGCCGTCTGTCAGGAGGGTGTAGGCGATTCGTTCGGTCGTAGCCGCCGGCAGACGGATGCCTTCGGCTTCGGCCCGTCGCACGATCTGCCCGCTGACTGTGGCGTCGATCGCGGTGTGGCCGAGGATGAGCCGAACCGCGTGCTCGATGGGCAGGAAGCGGGTGCCCAGGACGGAGAACGTGCGATACGCGGTGAACGGGGCGGCAGCGGGGTTGAGGCGGGTCACCGCCGGGAGGTCGTCCCAGTCCTGGGGGAACGTGGGGGACGTCCAGGGAATGGGCGCGGCCACCGCGGCGCCGCGCTCGCGGAGCAGTCCCAGCCGCAGCAGTTGCCATACCGCTGCCAGGAACGGGCATGACCACGTGCGGAGTTCGCCGTCTTCGTCCCATAGTTCGACGTCCAGGAAGATCGAATGGCGGCGCGCACCGATCTCGCGGGGTGGCTGCCAGCCGGTGTGCGGGGCCATCGCTTCGGCGCCGGATTCGCCCGGTGAACGCGCCCCGTTGCACATCCAGCCGGTGTCCTGGGTCGGCGGCCGGGAACCGTTGCGTCCCTCCAACGGTATGGGCACCAGCCCGGCCTCCAGCAGCGCGGCGGGTTCGGTGTCGCCGAAGCGGGCGCATGCGGACTCCCGTGCGAGGTAGTCGATCACCAGCCCCGATTCGGCGGCGGCACGGACCAGATCGGGAACCACCTCGGCGGGCGAGGAGAAGCGGGAGAAGTAGTCGTCGACCAGGAAGCAGGTGCTCACCCGTGCCCGTGTCCGCGCGTCGGGTGGGGCGACGGTGGCACGGGCGGCTCCCACCCATGGCGCGATCGCGGCGAAGTGGCTCCGCAGGCGGTCCGGGCCGCTGGCGAAGTCTTCCATGTAGAGGTGGCCGAGTTCGATCGACAGGTGCGCGAGCGGAATCGACTCGGTCCACTCCTCGGCCGACCACTCGCAGAAGAGCGTGGCCCCGGCTGCGGGGTGCGTGTCGTCGGTGCTCACATGACCTCCCAGCGGGCGGTGTCGGTCAGGGCGTGCGCCAGGTCTTGCAGGGCGTCGACGGTCTCCCGGTTGGCGATCCGGCTGACCATCGCGTCGGCGTCGGTGAGCAACTGCTCCCGCCACTGGAGTACCGGGTCCAGCGGGACCGAGCCCAGGAGGGAGGTGCGCCCGAGCTGATGGCTCGCCGCCAGGTCGTGCAGTTTTCGATCGCATGCGACGAGCCATTCGGCCTGCTCCGGCCGTAAGTCCCCGGCGAGGGCCACACCGGACTTGGGGACGGCCGCTCGGATGTAGCGGACCCGGTCGGCCAGGGCCAGGGGTTCGTGTCCCATCATCGCCCCGGCCGCCAGGATGCCTCGGTCGCCGTGCACCAGATCGGCGGTGGCGACGATGTGTTGCCGGGTCCAGCGGTGGAACACCAGCCAGCGGACGTTGGCTTCGCGGAACTCGGGGCGGGCCGTGGCGCGCAGCGCCAGCTCGATGGCGTATGACCGCCCGGCGCTCAGGTCGACGAACGTGACGTCGAACTCCTCCTCCAGCCGCAGGAAGAGCTTGGCACAGGGGTCCACGGTCGCCTCGTCGACGGGGAATTCGCCGCCGCCCACGTCACCGGGGAAGATCTCCAACCGGCCGCACGAGGGCGGGCGCATGCGAAGCTCCCGACGGCGGGTGTGCGCCCACACATCGATCTGGCGCGGCTCGCCGCCGCGGCCGCGCAGGTAGGTGTGCAGGCCGGTACCGGCCACTCGGGGCGAGTTGTCCAGTTCGAAGACGGCTTTCGCGGTGGGCGAGCCGAAGTCGAAGTCGACGTAGGCCACGTCGTCGCCCAGAAGCGCCCGTCGGTAGGCGATGTTGGCGCAGGTCACCGTTCGTCCGGTGCCGCCCTTGTCCGATGTGGCGAAGACCAGCATTCAGTTCATCCCCTCGACGCCTGCTCGCGCGCGGCAGCCAACCCGTCGAGGCGGCACAGCGCTTCGGACACCAGGGCGATCGCGACGGCGGGGCGCCGGTCGGCCTGGTCACGTGAGCGGCTCAGCACCGCGCCGATCAGGTGGAGTTCGGTGTCGGTGGCGGGTGCGTGTGTGGCGTGGGTCAACAATTCGCGGGCGAACAGGTGGTCGGCCTCGCGGAGCATGTCGGCGGCGGTCTCGGCGAGGCGCGGGCTGGGCGCGAGGTCCGCCGCGATGCCCGCGGCGGCGACGACCAGCACCTCGACGACGCGCTCGGTCATCCGCCAGGAGAGCTCGGCGGGGGCCGATGACGCGTGCGGGTACGCCCGGCCGGGCGCGTCCCACAGTCCCGCGGCCGATCCCGCGTCGAGCCTTCGGCCCCACACGTGATCGGTGATGGTGTCGGCCAGGGTCAGCATCGCGTCGCGGTACTCCATGCTCCGGGTCAGTGCGGCGACTTGCAACGTGCGTTTGAGCAGCGTGGGCGCGAAGTCCGTAACGGTCCAGCCCAGCGGCGGGCCCAGGCGTTCGGTGCCGGGGAGCGGCGTGATCAGGCCGGGGGTGTGCAGTGCGACGGCCGGGTCTTCGTGCAGTGCCCGCCGGGTGATTCTGGCCCGCGCCGCGAGCTCGCCCAACACCACGACGAGTTGGCCGTGTTCGTGCGGGGGCGACACCTCGTCGGGGCCTCCTTGGCGCATGAGGTTGTGGATCACGATGGAGGCCACGTGCAGGGTCCGGTAGTCGGAATCGTCGCCTCCCCGCCACGGGATGTCCTGCAGGGGCCAGGTCGCCCCGCCGAACCGGGCCAGGGCGCTCCAATAGCGCTGCGCCAACTCCCAGCGCACGAGCAGTTGTTGCGCCAGGGTGAACTGATCGTGGTCGAGCAGGCCGGGCAGCAGCGTCTGCTGGGAGGAGAACAGGTCGACGATGCCGTCCATCGCCGCGACGGTGAAGTGGAGGGACGGCACGGGATCGGCGTCGTATCCCGGTCCGTCGCGGCCCGGCAGTCCGGGCCGGCCCCAGGCCCAGCCGCAGGAGAAGAACCGACTCTCGTCGTCGAGGCCGGACGGTTCGCCGCGCGGGGCGTCGAGTCCCAGCAGTCCGGTGCGGATCGGCTGCAGGAGTCGCAGCAGCTCGCGGAGCCGGCGTTCCTCCGGCTCGCGGTCGGCGAAAACCGCGCCGAGGAGCGTACGTTCCTCGCGGGAGTCGCGGGCAAACGCGTCGGCGACGAACGACTCGCACAGGGCGGTCATCGCGTGGGTGAGCCGTGCGGAGGCCGCGCCGCGGAGCATCGCCAGGCGTTCCAGGGTGGGCGTCGCACGGACCCGTGCCTCGATCTCGCGCACGAACGCGAGTGTCGACAACGACAGGGTGACCGCGATCGAGAACGATTCGACGGTCTCCAGACGCCGCTGGGCCGCGACCGGAGCGTGCGCGGGGTCGAGCGCGCGCAGCGGCCCGCCGGAGAACACCGGGCGCCCTTCCTCGTCTGTGTACGCCCGGAGGTACTCGGCGCAGGCGTCGGCGACCGCGTGCGGGATCCCCTGGTGATCACCCAGCGGAGCCAGCGCCGCGAGCACGTCGGGGCCGGTGGTGTCCGGGTCCGCGAACCCCAGGTCGGGCATTTTCATCGCCGGATACAGCAGGCACACCAATTGTTCCGCGTCGCGGAGGGAGTCCTGGGAGGGCCAGGCGTCGGTGTCCGGGTCGAAGCGCGTGGCGATACGGGGGGCGAGCACCTTCCACAGGTCGAGGAGTCGCCGTCGGGGCAGATTGGTCACGGGCAACGGATCCTTGCTCCGGCTCAGCTCCGGCTCACTTCACCCGGGCGCGAGCGAGGAGCATGCCGGTATAGCCGTCGCGCAGGGGCGCGCCGCCCACGTCGATCCTGGACACCTCAAGTTCCTTGGACAGGGGCTCGAGTTCCCGGCACACCCGGTCGCGGTCCACGGCCACCGCAGGGTAGTCGCGGCTCCCGACCACATATCCTTGCGAGTTCTCCATGAAGGCGATGGCGAACGGCGCGTCGGGGCGCAGCAGGGCGCAGAACCGGTGCAGGGCCAGGCGGAACTCGTCGTGGGACGTGGAGAAGGACTCCGCGACGAAGAACATCGTGCCGACGTCGCAGGGGGCGACACCGTCGATGCGGTCCAGGATGTTCTCTTGACGAACCGTTGCGCGTTCGGCGAGTACGGCACGGGGGTCGGGCAGGCGCCGGTACGTGTCGTGGACGGCCAAGACGTCCCAGTACGCGTCCCACAGCGGTGAGTAGCCGGCTGTCTGCGTGCGCAGCCAAGCGACGTTCGCCGAGGAGTGTTCGAGCAAGGTGATCTCGTCGCAGAACGGCAGCATGGCCAGCGCCGGGTACAGATTGGCGCCGGAACCGACGTCGACGCCGCGGGCCCCGGGCGTGCGGACGATGCCGGAGAAGAACTCACTCACCTCTTCGAGGATGTGCCGATCCGCGGCGGACATCTCGGCGTAGTTGTGTGCGAGGTAGGCGTCCGCGTCGAACGCGTCCCAGTCGTACACGGCATTCTCGGGCATGTATCTCCCCCATGGGATTCGCCGAGGTCGTTTCGTTCGTCTGCGGACGCCGTACGCACAGGCCGGCGTGGGCAGGTCCGTGGGTGCTTCGGCGTCGCGCAGACCATGATCGGCACGGGAGAGTCCGCGACTTGCTCGAATGCGCACGCGTTCTGTGCATCTTCGGCGCGAAGTGGCATGGCGGGGGGCGAGTTGGGCCCTACCATCGGTCCCGGCGACGTTCGCTCGCACACTCCTGGTCGCTCCCACCGGAGAAAGGCATTCCCCGTGAGTCGTCCACCGGCCCCATCCGCCGTCCCGTCCCCGCTACGGCAACCGGCCGAGAATCGGCTCCGCTTGGGCACCGACCACTCCTCGCCACGGCCGAAGAACGGCAGCCGACCGGTCAAGCGCCCGGCCCCGGCCCGGCGCGGTGGCGGTGTCCTCCCCGGGTGGTCGGGCCGCGAGGGGCCGCACGACGAGGGCCGCTCGCCGACGACCGTACCCGCGACGAAAGCCTGAGGCTCGTGAGCCGTCCACCGGTCCCGGATCCCGACGCGGCGCAGCAGCGGCCGTCCGCCGCTGCGGACACCGTGCCCGCCCGACGCCACACGCTCCGCGGAAGCGGGCGCGGCCGGCCGGTGGTGCGCCCCGGCCCCGACCGCCAGGGCATCGGTTCCGCCCCGGACGTCGACATCGTGCGGGGCATATTGCGCGACGCCATCGTGGGGTTGGACGTCGAACCCCTCGACGTGGCGGATCCCCCCGACTACACCGGCTGGATATATCTGTTGGACCTCGGACCGCTCAGCGTCACCGACATCGGCACCGACCCGGTGCGCGCCGCCCGTACACCGCGCCTGATCCGGAGCAATCCGGCCGACTTCTACCACTTGTCCATCGCCCGGCGCCCCGTTTGGGCCGCGCAGGGCGGCCCGCAGACCCGGCTGCGCGCGGGCGACGCGGTACTGCTCGACAGCACCCAGCCGTGGTTGGTCTCGGCCGACGCCTTCGCGAACCACTTGGTCTTCAATGTGCCGCGCGCCGATCTGCGGCGTGACCTGCGGGTGGAGCGGTCCATGCTCGGACAGACCATTCCGGCCGACAATCCGACACTGCGCGTACTCACCGCGACGATCGTCGAGGTAGGTCGTATCACGTCTGGGCTGTCCGCCGAAACGCGTACGGAACTAGGCCACACGGTACGGGAATTGCTCATCTCGGCGATGCGCACGGCGGCGGACGGCCGGCACCGCCTGGCCGACCCGCGGATCTCCCATGGCGCGCAACTCCTGCGCATGCAGGACTTCGTACGGCGCCACTTGGCCGATCCGAACCTGTCGTCGAAGACACTGGCGGCGGCGTTCGAAGTCTCGGTGCGGTATGTCGAATTGGTCTTTCGTGAGGGCGGTCTGTCGCCCTCCCGGTTCATCCGCGAAACACGCCTGGCGCAGGCTCGCCGCATGCTCGCCGACCCGCGCCAGCGGCACCGTTCCATCGCCGCGATCGGCCGATCGGTGGGGATCGAGAGCCCCAGCGTCTTCGCCCGGACCTTCCGTGGGCGCTACGAGACCACACCACGGGACTACCGCCGTTCCGGTACGACGCCTACCGGGTAGGCGCCCGAAGGTCCGGGCTCGGCCCGGCGTGGTCAGGAGAATTCAGTCCGACGGCCCGGTCCTCGGGGAAGAAATCCGATACAGCCGTCGCGTGAAACGTCCGTGCGGAAATCGGGGAATTTCCGTGCGCGGAACGTCGAATCACCGACCCCTCATGTTGCGATGGTCGGCGGTGTGCGGGCTGCGGGTTCGCGCCGGATTCTCGACGCATCCACGCGTAGCCGTCGTCGGCCGCCGATTCCTTGCGCGCGTGCTCCCTCGGGTGTGAGCGCGGCTTGCTTTCGGAGCCGTTGGGGCGAGCACTCTTTCCGTCTGCGTCGACGCGCGACGCGGCGCGCTCCGCGACCTCCCGGACACCGCAACCTTCGGCGTGCACCTGCGTGACCGAGCCTTGTCGGCTGCGTGACCGAGCCTTGTCAGCCACTTCGGCGATCGGACCGACCTCAATGAGCGCTACCCGCAAGAGGCGCGGCCCCTCCCTCCGTACCGAGATTGTCGCCGTGGCGGCGCTGCCCGCAGCCGCCGTCCTGGTCTGCTGCTGGCTGTGGGCCGCCGCCTCCGTCGCCGCCCGGGTCGACACCACCGTCGAGCCGCCACCCGCGTCTCCGGCGAGATTCGCGTTCGAGTGGTGCACCGGCTCCTATCGATGGCCCGGTTTGTCGGCCACGATGTTCGCCGTCGGGATGCTGGGTGCCGTAGGAGCTTGGACGGCTGCCCTGATCCGCTCGTACGACGGAAGGCTCACCATCGATCGCGCCGCCCGATACCTCGCGTCGCCGCGCGATGTGCGGCACGCGAGCGAACGCGGTGCCCGTGCGGCTGCGCTGCGGATGGGGGTGGACCGCACCGCCGGGCCGGGATTGCTCGTCGGGCGGACGGTGCGCGGGAGCCGGGGCCTGTGGGGGTCGTGGGAGGACATGCACGTGGACATCTGGGGTCCGCGCACGGGTAAGACTGCCACTCGTGCGATCCCGACCGTCGTCGCGGCTCCGGGCAGTGCCGTGGTGACCTCGAACAAGCGCGACATCGTCGACGCGACCCGGGGAGTGCGCGCCCGCCGCGGCCCGGTATGGGTGTTCGACCCGCAGGGTCAGGCCGGCGAGCCGGCTTCGTGGTGGTGGAACCCGCTGACCTTCGTCGGCGACAACGTCGTCTACGCCCTTACGTTGGCCTCGATCTTCGCGAGCGTCAATCGCAGTGCGCACACCCGCAGCGACGGCTACTTCGAACCCGCCGGCCAGGACCTCTTCGGCCATCTGCTGCTCGCCGCCTCGCTCGACCATCGACCGATCACCGACGTGTATCGGTGGCTGACCCGCCCGGACGACGACACCCCCGTCCGGATCCTGCACCACCACCGCCACCCCGCAGTGGCGAAGGCGGTGGAAGCTCTGCATCAGTCCCCCTCGGCCCAACGCGCGGGCGTGTACGGCACGGCCCTGCAGATGGCCTCGTTCCTGTCCGCGGACGTGGTCACCCAATGGGTAACGCCGAACGCGGAATTCACCCGGCCCGAGTTCTCGCACGTGGAGTTCGCATCCACCGTCGGCGGCACCATCTACCTGTTGTCCGAGGAGACGAACAAGATGGCCGCTCCGCTCGTCCTGGCGCTGACCACGGCGCTCGCGTACGCGTCGGAAGGCGTGGCGATCGACAGTCCCGGAGGTCGACTGCCGGTGCCCATCGTGTTCGTCCTGGACGAGGCGGCGAACGTCTGCCCGTGGCAGGAACTACCCACTCTCTACAGCCATTACGGCTCACGCGGCATCCTGATGATGACGATCCTGCAGTCCTGGGCACAGGGAGTGGCGGTCTGGGGCGAGCAGGGCATGGCCAAACTGTGGGGCGCGGCGAACGTCCGGGTCTACGGCGGCGGGGTCGCGGACACCCGCTTTCTCGGCGAACTCTCCGCCGCCTGCGGCGTGTTCGAACCCCGAACCACGAGCACATCCGGCCGATTTCCGTCCGCATGGCCCGAATCCGTCAGCCGTGCCTCGCGGTCGGAACCGGTACTCGACGTCGCCGACCTGATGGCGATGCCGCGTGGTCGCGCGCTGGTGCTCCTGAGCGGAAGCCCGCCGACTCTGGTCAAGACAGTGCCGTGGTGGGAGGGACCGAGTCCGGACGCCATCCGCGCCTCGTTGGCGCGCTACGCCCCATGAACACCGCCCGCCTTCGCGCAACCAGCGACACCGATCCAGAAGAAATGCCCCAGCACCACTGATCAGGCCGTGGCAGACGGAGGACGGGCGAGGTAGGCGGTCTTGGCGTCGGCGGAGAACCCGCATGCCCGGTAGAACGCATGGGTGCCCGGGTCACGGGAGCCGGTCAGCAGCATCGCCTTGTAGCAGCCCGCGTCCCAGGCGGCCTGGAGCGTGGCATCCATGATCCGCCGGCCGAGACCGGTGCCGCGCAGTTCCGCGTCGACCACGACGTTCTCGATGACGGCGTACGGCGAGGCCGA